>JAAUSO010000027.1 GCA_012033205.1 Richelia sp. SL_2_1
ATAGGGTACGTGAAGTGCATCTGATAGTTGTCGTTGGGTTATTCCCATTGGTTCGAGAAAATCTTTGAGTAATATTCACCGGGATGTATTGGAGGTCCATATAGCAAATTTCAGTTGAGTTCAATACAGTAAACCTCACCCCCTTCCCCTCTCCTTGCTAAGGAGAGGGGTGCCCGGAGGGTGGGGTGAGGTAAAATTTGTATTGCACCCAAGTGAAAACCGCTATATTTAGGAATTTTCATCTGTTTTTTATTCTTAATGGTAATCGACTATTTCAACTTCCGATGCATCTTGCAGTGTCCATATAAAGCAAATTCGATATTGGTCATTAATGCGAATACTATACTGACCTTGGCGTTAGCGTAGCTTTCTGAAAGAATCGCCTTTTAATGCTTAACCTCCAATTTCTGTTATTCAAATGTCAAATTATATAAAATACCGAACATGAAATGTTGGGTTACGGCGCATCTTAATTTTTCGTAAACCATACACATATCTGTGCGCCTAACCCAACCTACATTATATTACCTTTGACCTTTGACCTTTGACCTTTGACCTTTTACCCTTTCCTCCTCTTCCCTTTCTGATAACTTTGACTATTGGGCTGATTTGTAAAGTCTTTTTTGGGAAACAATTTCTCTTCTAACTGTTCATAACTACCTTCAAAATCGCATTTACCGTATAAGGGACATTCTTTACAATAAACCCCATCGGTATAACGTTCTAAGTTCTCACGATTAAAGAAATAAGGTTTATGACTAAAGGTACTTGCTACCCATTGCCATGACATATTATTACTGGCGGGGTCTCCATCTAATAAATGCTCTAAAAACCATTTTGCCCCTGCTTGCCAGCGAATTCGTCGCCAATGGACGATATATGCTGCAATCCACATCCGCATATGATTGTGTAGATAACCAGTTTCACGCAATTCTTGACTAAAGCTATCAATACAAACTAATCCTGTATTACCTTGTTGGATATCTTCGGGTAAATCCGGTGCGTATTCGGCTATGCTGTAACCTGTTTTATATTCTTCTCTATCTTCCCAAATACCGTTTTCTAATTTTACATACAACCTTTGCCAATAATCGCGCCAACCTAATTCGTTAACTAACTTTGTCGCATCTTCATCATTACTGACTTTATTTAATGCATAGTCGCGCACTTCTCGCAAGCTCAGAACACCGTAACGCAGATAAGCGGAAAGTTTGGTAACTCCACCAGTCAAAAAATTACGTGTTTTTGCGTATTTTTTGGGGTCTACTTTTTGTAGCGTTTTTTCAGCAGCTTTACGTCCACCCACGGTTTCGCTGATGTGTTCGTCTCGTTTTGCAGCTTCGGGAAATTGTTCTTTGAGGTAAGCTATCAATTCTTCGCGGTGGTTAAAGTCGCGACGCATTTCGTTAGTCATTGGTAATAGGGCATTGGTAATAGAGTATTGGGAATGGTAAATATAGCGGTTTTCGGTTGAGTAAAATACATTCAAATTGTGGGGTGGACATCTTTTTTCGCCCAGTTTTTAGTAATTTTATTTGTATTGCACCCAATTGAAAACCGCTATATCCCGTCAACCCGACTTAAATGTTAAGGTTGATTCACGAAAAAAAATAATGTAACTATTATTACTTGAAATTTAATGAATTTAAAATATCAAAACCAAATAAAAATTATTTTGCTTTTAATTTTTAGCACATCTGCACTATATTTTCTACTAGCTCGCTTGGGATTTATTTTTCCATTGACGGATATTACAGAAGTTTTATGTATTAAAGGTTGTCCATCACTGCAAGCTGTTCACTATCCCGTTTCTGGAAACGAATTACTAAATTACAGTCAAACAGTAGAAGAAATAATTGGAAAAAACATAGATAAAGCCAAAACCTCAATTTTGATTGAAAAATCCAAGTATCGAATTACGCTTTACTATCACAAAAAGCCGGTTAAATCTTATCCCGTAGTTTTTGGTAGTAGTCCGAAAGGGGATAAGCTGCAAGAAGGTGACAGACGCACTCCTGAAGGTATTTTTCGCATTAAAGATTTATATCCTCATCCTTCATGGTCTAAGTTTATGTGGTTAGATTATCCCAATGCTGCATCTTGGAGAAAGCATTTTCAAGCCAAAAGCCAAGGTGAAATTTCCTGGTTCAATTCTATTGGTGGTCAGGTTGGTATACATGGTGTATTCCAAGGAAGGGATAAAATCATAGATAAGCAACAAAATTGGACTTGGGGTTGTCCGTCACTAAAAAATCAAGATGTCGATGAGTTATACAAGGTAGTTGAAGTGGGAACATTAGTAGAAGTTGTTCCTTAACGTTTACTTCCTTGGGATTATTAATCGCTTTAAAGATAAGTTAGTAATGGCGATTGATTAGTTTATTGAAAAATGGTTACATGATTATTAGGGAGCGAGACGCTCCCACTACGATATCTTTTTTAAAAATTCAGATGCACTTAAGGTAACTAAGAACTAATTTTCATTCATTATCAACAGCGTATTGCTTCAATTCATCCAAAGAAACATACTCTAATGCAGCTTCGTGAGTAGCGGATAAAACTACTTTTGGTGCGACTCCATCATCCATTGCTTCCTTCCATCGAGAAGCACACAAACACCATTTATCCCCTGGTTTTAAACCGGGAAAATCATACATTGGAACTGGAGTACTCAAATCATTTCCCATAGATTTCGTGTAGGTGAGAAATTCTTCTGTAACTTCTGCACAAACTACGTGTACACCAAAATATTGAGGTCCCGTATCGCACATTCCATTCCGTAAAAATCCTGTCATCGGAGAAGTACAGCAAGGTTGCAGCTTTTCTCCAAGTACGTTTTTTGCTTCTGACATAATACCAATTACCAATTATCAATTACCAATTATCAACCATCAATTACCAACTAACCAGCTTTCTTTCCTTGATAACCTGCTGATAAACTATTTCTGTTTGTTTAGCAATTTTTGCCCAATTAAACCGCTTTTCTAAATCGGAGTAAGCATTATCTTTTAACCACTGACAATAACCGGGATTTTTCAACACTTCCAAAATTCCCCAAGCAAGAGAATCTGGATTATTCACATAAGTAACAACACCTGTTTTAGTATGTTGAACTACTTCTGGAAAACCGCCTGTATCGGAAACTACTACTGGTACGCGAGCGGCAAAGCTCTCTAAGGCAACTATACCAAAAGGTTCGTACAGACTGGGAAATACTGCACAGTCGGCAATTGTTTGAAATTTATCTAAGTATTCATCAGCTATAAAGCCAGTGAAATAGCATTTATGCCAAATACCCAAATCCCAAGCTTGTTGTTTGAGTTGATTGGTATTACCACCACCGATAATCACAAATTTGACTTTAGCTCCCATGGAAGAAAGTACTTTGGGTGCTGCATTTAATAATACAAATATACCTTTTTCATAGGTCATACGACCGACATAATAAACGATTTTTTCATCATCTTCAGCAAATTGACGGCGGAAATCTTGTTTATGAAACTGTTGATGATGCTGCTTTTTTTCCGGACGGATACCGTTATAAATTACATCAATTTTATCCCAAGGACTGTTAAGAGAATGTTCTACTTCCCGACGCATATAATTACTGCAAACAATAATTCTCCAAGCCTCAAAAGTCAATTCGTTTTCTTTGCAATCGATGTAGCTTTGAGTATGATTATGAATACCGTTGTGTCGTCCCGATTCGGTAGCGTGAATGGTGGCAATTAGAGGAACTTTGAAAGTATGTTTAAGAGCGATCGCCGCATCTCCAACCAACCAATCGTGAGCATGAATTAGATCGAAAGGACCCTCCTCTAACATTAATTTACCACCTTGTCGTCCCATGCTTTGATTCATGTTGACTATCCAGTGGAAAAAATCATGACTTGCTTGTACGGGTACCCGATGTACTTTTATCCCTTCGACTTCTTCAAAAAGTGGTGCTTCTCCAAATTCCGGTGTAATCAAGTAAACCGAATGTCCTAACTTTACTAATTCGGGGTATAATTCTCCAACATGACGGGCAATTCCACCAACAATACGAGGAGGAAATTCCCAACTTAATACCAGTATTTTCATCTTTTACTCCCTACTCTTTACAAATTGTTGATTTTTTTAACCAATTAAAATAATTAAAAGTGCGATCGCTATTTTTGACGGGAGTATAATTACTCAATTTTGACTAGTTGTAACAATTCGGTGACACAAATATTTGAAAATGGGTCACAACAGGTTAGAGGTTAAAGGTTAGAGGTTAAAGGTTAGAGGTTAGAGGTTAGAACATATTATCCTTATCTCCCCATCCCGAAAGTCTCCCCATCCCATTCCACGAACCCCGGAACGTGCTAGAAGATATAAGTGACTTATAATTCCGAAAAAATGGCTACTTTAACTGCTGACACTCAAAATTTACTTGCTGACTTAATTGCTCGTTACTCTCCAAAAGTTGATTATTTGATGATTCGGCTTGAGGAAGCTGAGGGAACTGATATCTTTTTACGGGGTGATAAGGTGGAGACTCTGAGCGAATGTATTTCGGTTGGGGGACAGGTTAGAGCTTGTTATAAAGGTGGATGGGGTTTAAGCAGCTTTAATCATCTTGCCACCATTGAAGACCGTATTCAAGAAGCAATTGCAGCCGCCAGAATTGTCGGTGATGAGGAAACTATATTAGCTCCGATTATTCCGTTACAAGCAGTATGTCAATTACCGTTAACGGGTACTGACCCCAGAAATATCCCTTTGAGTCAAAAAAAGCAGTTGTGTGATAATTATGCTGATTTACTCAAAAGTATAGACCATAGGATTACCACTACCTCCGTGCGTTATGGTGATAGCGCTCAAAAAGTAATTATTGCAACTTCCGAAGGTACATTGATCGAACAGTCATGGGTTGATATGGAAATGCGTTTCGCTGCAACCGCTAGAAATGGTGATACCGTACAAACAGGTAGAGAAACTACAGGTTCCCGCAAAGCTTTTGAAGATTTAACCAGTTTAAACGAACAAATTACCAGCGCTGCACGTAGAGCTATATCTGCTTTATCTTTACCTCCAGTCAAAGGTAATACTTATACCGTAGTCATCGACCCAATTCTTACCGGCTTGTTTGTCCATGAAGCTTTCGGACATCTTTCTGAAGCGGATATGGCTTACGAAAACCCGGATTTATTAGAAGTAATGACTCTAGGAAGACAATTTGGACCGGAAGATTTGCAGATTTTTGATGGTGCTGCACCGGAAGGACATCGCGGTAGCTATTATTACGATGATGAGGGTACTCCGGCTAGTACTACTCAATTAATTAAAGATGGAATTTTAGTTGGACGTTTGCATTCTCGCGAAACCGCTGGCAAATTAGACGAAACTCCCACAGGTAATTCCCGCTGTCTGAATTATCACTATTCCCCCATTGTACGGATGACCAACACCTGGATAGAAAGAGGAAAGACTCCTGTAAATGACTTGTTTTCTGAAATCAAAGAAGGAGTTTACGCCCTTAATTGGCTGGGTGGAATGACTAATGGGGAAATGTTTACCTTTAGCGCTGGGGAAGCATGGATGATTAGAAATGGTCAAATAGCCGAACCTGTTAAAGATGTCACTCTTTCTGGTAATGTTTTTCAAACTTTAAAAGATATTGAAGGTATTGGTGATGATTTTTATTGGGATGAATCTGGGGGTTGCGGTAAAGGTGGACAAAATGGTTTACCTGTAGGTTGCGGTGGTCCCAGTTTAAGGATAAAAAATGTAGTAGTAGGGGGAGAAGTTGATAGTTGATAGTTGATGGTTGATAGTTGATAGTTGATGGTTGATAGTTTTTATTACCAAGCTTTGACCTTTGAACTTTGACCTATAACCTTTACTTGTTAATTGGTGATTGAAAATGACTATTTTTGTAAAAAAGAATGTAAATACAATTCCACTTTTAGAAAGTGGAGATAGACTTACACGCAATGAATTTGAACGACGTTATACCGCAATGCCTGATAATATGAAAGCGGAATTAATTGAAGGAATTGTATATATGACATCACCCTTAAGCATCAGAAGTCATGGGGAACCTCATGCTAATTTAATTGGCTGGTTATGGAGTTATAAAATTGCAACTCAAGGCTTGATTTTGGGCGACAATTCTACAGTACGTTTAGATTTAGATAACGAACCTCAACCTGATGTTGTATTATTCATAGATGAAAATTTGGGCGGACAAGCACGAATTAGTGAAGATGATTATATTGAAGGTTCCCCTGAATTAGTTGCGGAAGTTGCTGCTAGTAGTGCATCTTATGATTTATATGATAAGAAAAATGCTTTCCGTCGCAATGGTGTTTTAGAATATATTGTTTGGCAGATTTTTGAAAACAAACTTGATTGGTTTTGTCTACAAGATGGTGAATACATATGTTTAGAAGCTGATGAGGAAGGAATAATTAAAAGTAGAGTTTTTCCTGGTTTATGGTTGGCTACTTCGGCATTACTCACAGGTGATATGAAACAAGTTCTCTATATTTTACAACAAGGTTTAAATTCATCAGAACACGCAGAAGTTGTTAAACAGTTGATAGTTGACAGTTGACAGTGGACAGTGGACAATTGACAGTGGACAGTTGACAGTTGACAGTTATTTTATTAACCACTATCTACTAACTACTAACTACTAACTACTAACTACTAACTACTAACGAAATATCGCAATATCAACTTGTTGTAATAATTCCTCTACATTTGAACTATTATCTAAAACAATATCAGCTTTTTGGATTTTTTCCTTTAAAGACATTTGACTGCTGATTCTGGCTTGTGCTTGTTCTAAGGTTAATTGATTTCGCTGCATCAATCTTTCTAACTGCTGTTGTTCCGAACAACTTACTACCCAAATTTCCGTTACTAAGTCTGTCATACCCGCTTCAAATAATAAAGGCACAACTGAGACTAGAGTTTCTACTGATGTTTCTTTGATGGCAACAGAAAGGCGATCGCCAACGTAAGGATGAATCAAGTTATCTGTCCACAAGCGTTCTTGTTGATTATTAAAGATGATTTCACCTAGTTTTTGTCGGTTGAGACTGCCATCAGTGAGTAAAATTTTTCTCCGTAACGTTTGACTATTTGCTGTAAAAGCAGCGAATTAACAGCAACAGCTTCTCTAGCATAAATGTCTGCATCCAATATCGGTAAATTATAAGCATCAGCTAAATAATTAGCGACAGTTGTTTTACCTGTCGCTATACCACCAGTTAATCCGATTATACGTTTCATGAATGATTGACAATTAGGAATAGAAGTTGATTCGTAATTATCCATTATCTATCAACAATTCCCAATTACCCATTTTCTATTACCTATTCCCTATTATTCGTTGTCCAATCAATAATTGCTTGAGTTAATCCTTCCAAAGTATAATCTGAAGCCTCAATATCAACCCTTCCGAAATAAGTTTGACAAGCAATAGAAGTCTGGGGACCAATGGAAGCAATACAAACATCTTCGAGATAATTGGATACTACAGATGATTGATTGTCTTGAGAATCATCGGAAAAAATTTTTTCTGCTAATTGACTAAAAAACTTTACCGTTTTAGAGCTAGCAAAAGTAATTATATCAACAGTTCCACTTTGTAACGCTAATTCCGCAGAAGGTAAAACTTCATCGGGACAGCAAGATTGATAAGCACTTACTTCCATCACAGATGCTCCTTGATTTTCAAATTCCCTAACCAAATCTTCTCTTCCACCAGTTTCAACCCTGGGGAATAAAATCTTTTTACCCGCAAGTTGTTCGGGAAAATGTTCTATTAAGGAATCAGCAATAAAATTGGGTGGAATAAAGTCAGGTTTTAAATGATGATTTTTGAGGATTTTCGCCGTTTTTTCGCCAACAACAGCAATTTTTAAATTCGCTAAGGTACGGGCATCTTTACCCAATACCATTAATCTTTCACAAAAATAACTGATGCCGTTGCCAGAAGTTAGAATTAACCAGTCAAATTCTGATAAATTCGCGATCGCCTGATCTAAAGCGTCCCAACTTGAAGGGGGACAAATTTCTAATGCAGGCATTTCAATCACATTAGCACCTGCATCTGTAATCAACCGAGCAAATTGACTTGATTGTCCTACTGAACGAGTAATTAGAACAGTTTTTCCACTCAAAGGCAGAGTAGAAGATACTGTTGCAGAAAGTTGGGGAGATGGAGTTGGTGACATGAATTTGGAGTGCAAAGCGCCTCTAAGATGGGAAAGCCTCTAATTACATATTCTCAAAAAACCTGGCATACTCTACCACTTCGCCAATTACAATTACAGCGGGTGATAAATGCACCGAATGCACTTGTTCTACAATTGTGGAAAGCTTACCAATCCATACTTGTTGCTCGGCTGTACCGGCTTTACGAATAATCGCAATGGGAGTAATGCTTGTAAATTTATTTTTTCCATATTTGATTAATTGGTGTATAATTTCTGAGAGATGTTGTCCACCCATTAAAATTACCAGAGTATCTAACCTTGAAAGCGCCTCCCAATCGAGATTATCTGGTTGATGAGCGCTGAATACAGCGAAGCATCTACTCATCACTGCATCCGTAAGGGGAATTCCTGCAAGCATTGGTGCAGCTATAGCCGAAGAAATCCCCGGAACAGCTTCAAAATTACAACCAGCAGCGTATAAGGCTTGAATTTCCGAAGTACAACGACCAAAAATGAACGGGTCTCCAGATTTTAGCCGAATCACAATTTTACCCTGTTGGCAGTATTGTACCAACAATTGATTAATTTCTGTTTGCGGAGTACTCGGTAAACCCCCCCGTTTGCCAACATAAATCTTTAAGCAGTTATCCGGTACTAACTTTAGCAACTGTTCATCTACTAGAGCATCATAAATTAACACCTCAGCTTGAGCCAGCAGTCGATAAGCCTTTACCGTTAGATATTCTACATCTCCGGGTCCAGCACCCACAAGATAGACTTTGCCAGTAAGTTTATTCAACCGATTTGAGATTTTAGATTATGTCCTACGAACAAAGTGCGTTAATGGATTGATTCCACAGATAAATCTGGGAGCTTCTACCATTAACGAACAATTGGTCATATCTTAAGAATACAGGATGAACAACGTGACGTAATCCACACACTCCCCTTCGGCCGGTAGCTTTTGGGGGGAAGCTCCCCCAAACGTGCCTTGTGAATGTGGGCTTCTCAGGGACTCTTCTATGAAGACATTGACTGAGCTTTAAGACCGTGCGCCCCACGGTTCTTCGATTGAATCGGACAATTAGCTTTTGTTTCAATAGGCTGCATTTCTGCATTTAATTGGGTTACACCTATCGAGTCAAGCATACCATTTTCTCAGGAACAAATAAATATTTTGATAAAAAATAAACTATTATCTTTATATGTTCCTGCGTTGCAGAAAATCAATCAAGATAATGTTTCTTTTTTATCTCGCATTCATCCCACGCTCCGCTATGGTGAGACGTGGGGCTTCTGCTGTTTCAGCTAACACAATATTCTCATCTCAACAGTTAACTGTTAACTGATGATTAAAACGCTCCTACACGAGCAATAATTACGTAAATTGTTTTAAAAATTAACAATAGGTCATATAGAGGATACCATTTTGCTTGATATTGTAGGTCTAGCTCAAACACTTGCTCGAATTCCTTAATTTGAGAACGTCCATTTACTTGCCATTCACCTGTTAAACCGGGTTTGACGTGCAAACGTTGCCAGTGATGTTCACAATAGTGCATTACTTCGTCATTCGTAGGGGGACGAGTTCCCACCAAACTCATTTCACCAACAAAAACATTCCAAAACTGAGGTAGTTCGTCTAAGCTCGTGCTTCTTAAAAAACGTCCTACTTTTGTGACTCGAAAATCATTTTTACTTTTAAAGAAATGTCCCTTCGCTTCATTTTTTACCTGGGATTTTAACTGTTCCGCATCCGGTACCATTGAACGAAATTTGCGAATCCGGAAAGTGCGTCCGTAAAGTCCGTGTCTTTCCTGGGTAAATAAAATTGGGCCGGGACTATCTATCTTAATTGCGATCGCGATTGGTACAAATACAATGGCTAAAATCGTCAAACCCACCATACTTCCCAAAATATCGAGAAAGCGCTTGAATTTAGAAACAACTGAGGGATGTGGGGTAATTTGCCCAACCCAAGTATTAGAATTTGCACCTTTGATTAAACTTGTCATTTGTAATTGGAACATCGTCAAGCAGCCGTTGTGAGCGAGAAACGTATTCCTACGTAACAGTATTTTGAATATAGACTTTGCCTTATATCTCTAATCCATTTCTACCAGTATATTTACTGAATCTTCATTGATTTTGCGGGGATCGCAATGATTTATAAACTTTATGTAAATAATAATAAATATATCTAATGGTAGATTAGATAAAAAATAAATTATGAGTAAATTATGCATAAATAGCGCGAAGATATTCAAATTTGCTACTAACTGAATGCGTAATCCTGAATATTGGTTTGATATCTTAACTTTGTACTGTGTAGCGAATAGAACTAACTTTTTTTGTAATTTTTATCATTGATTTGATGAATATTTGATTGTATGGTAAGGCTTATAAACTATAGAAAAAGAATATCAATGAGTTAGAAATTTCGTTTATAAGTAGAAGGTGATACAATGCCTGCTACAAAAGGGTCAAATGATTTGGATGAATGTTTTAATACATTGCTTGTGATGAATCGGAGTTAATAATCCGTTGTCAACTTCCTTGATGTGCATTTCATCCGGTTTTTGGGAAAGATGATCAATAGCATCCCTTTTAAAGTAGTGCTGCATAGTACTACATTCTGTATTAATTGCGGTAGGGGATGAGCGGCAGTTCCATGGTGGTGCTATCTCAAGATTAAGGTAATAAAAAATGGTTGCAAGCGGAGTAGATAAAGTTAAAGTCAGTCGGTTAGAGTCGATAGTAGAGCAAATCGGAGAAGCTGTATTGGCTACCACTGAGACAATAGAACGTCTTTCTGACAGGGTAGACAGTATCAGCATACAAGTAGAACAACAGGGAAAGCAGGTACAACAGCAAGGGTATCAGATATTGGCATTATGCGATGCAGTACAAACTCTTGCAGAAAGCCAAGATACTTCTTTGCAAAGACTTACTCAACTCACACAGACACTAAATCGTTTAATGACGATTTTGGAAACGGAAGATGAGGAGTGAGCAAAGCAAATTAATTTTAATTAATTAATTATCAATTAACAATTAATTGATTGATTGTTAATTGATAATTGTTAATTGTGTAACTGCGATTTTCCCTGAAAAACAAGCTTCTACATCGCTACCGGGGGTTTTCTCTCGTTGAGCATATTCCCCTATATAATAAAATTTATCATCGTCTTCAGTGCGATAATTAACTGGTAGAGGTTTAGTACAAGCACGGCAAAATACTACTTCTGGTTGCGCTTCTTCTGCTGATAGATGTGGTAAATTGACATTCCAAAAACTTCCTAATGGTAATGGACGATTTAATAAGTCAGTGAGAATTTGAGTTGTCCATTTAACTGAATTATCCCAATTGAATTCCCAGCCTTTTTTCTTATATTGAGAAATCGCAATTCCTTTAATACCATGCATTGCGGCTTCTCTAACCGCAGCGACAGTACCGGAAATATAAGAATCAACTCCCATATTACCTCCGGCGTTAATTCCTGAGAGTACCCATTTGACATCGGGACAAATATGTGAAATAGATAAACGAACGCAATCAGCGGGAGTACCTGCGATAGCATATACATTATGGTCGCGACGTTGTAGAGTTAAAGGACGAACCGTAGTAACTTGATGTCCGCAACCGGATAAATGTTCTTGAGGAGCAGCGATAATAACTGGAGATGAAATAGCAGATTTTTCTACAGCTTTGAGCAGTGCTTGAATACCCGGAGCATCAATCCCGTCATCGTTGGTTAAAATCAAACTCATAAATTTTAATTTTTTTTGTTGGCTGGAAGTAACGTTATTTTAATACTAATAAAGACGTTGCAATGCAACGTCTCTACATAATTAATATAGATGGTGATTAAGCCGTGTGAAAAACTGTTACTTTGAACAAAAAGTTCTTCAGAACAAAAATTATTAAACGGAAGCACCAGATTTGGGTTCAGCACCCATTGGCGCTACATAATCACGGAAAAGACTCATTTGTACACCAAAATCTAATTCTTTAATTTTATCCATCAATTCTTGAGATTGAGAAGAAAGTTGATAATTGCCGGGCATCGGTATGATAGTTTTAGCATCCATGCCTTGAGCTAAACGATACCAAAATAGTAACTTGGTGGTATCGCTCATTGAACCGTATTCGCGAGTATGTAAAGTATCAGCCTTGTTGATTAAATCACGTTGTAGTTGTAATTGTTCTTCGTGAGATAATTCTTTAACTTGATTGAATAAACCATCAGCAATTGCTGGAGAAACGGTACTAGCTCCTGGTGCAGCAGGTGTGATTGAATCACCCATTTCTTTATAGATGAAATAGAACAAAGCTAACTGTTCATCTACATCTAACTTATTAAATGCTCCAACTAATTCGCGAATTTTAGGGTCGTTAGTTTGTGTAGCTTCCATATTTAAATCCGATTGCAACAAATTTCTGTTAGTTTCAACCCTATCAAATTACTATCAAGTATTTAACCCTACTCAAGACAGATGTATTGATGTCGTAAAGAATAAAAATTAAACAGATAATTTCAACCCAGAGAGTATTTTTAAAAGTACCATTATTTGAAGTTTACTTATTCTAAATAACCAAAATTTTGTCAGATAATATTTCCATGCAAAAAGTCAATCGTCTCAAGTAAGAAAATTAATATATAAATCTCTTTAATTTTACAGGTACCCAATTAAAAAACCCGGTTTTTAAAAACCAGGTTCCTTAATTATTAGAAATTATCAGACCAATTTCTATGATTAGATAGTCATAATTCAAGCATCTGTGTCATTCTTGATATATTTTATTTCCATTTCTCTTTATTCCCTATTCCCCCCAACCCCTATTCCCTAATCACTATTCCCTTTATTTAGAATGATTCTGATAATCTTCGGATGATTTAGGGTCTAATTCCCAACGATTATCATCACGTCTATCTAAAATATCATTTGTTTGCAGGGGTTGTCGATCATCCATTTCCAAACCGACGGCTTTTTCTAATTCTTCTGTCACATTTTTATCTGGAGTTGCAGCAGTACCACCAACTGCTTCATCACCAACAGAATTTGCATCTTCCCAATAAGCATCAACATCACCTCCGGTTAATTCCGGATTAGTTGCATTGTGTTGATTATTTTGTTCTTTTATGACTCTTCCACCAATATTCATTCCCGGTTGTTGACTAACTCCGGTTCCGTAGGATTCAGTGATTTCTTGAGGTAAATCGCTAACTTCAGCTTGATTATTGATATTTTCTTGGCTCATAATATTACTTATAATCTTGCACTATCACCATAGCTCTTTATTTTAAAATATTTCTCTTCCAAAAGAAGTATAACCAAAGTAGTAAGAGAATATCTCCCTTGCGAACGAAGTTAAATAGTTGATAAATACATATCGTTGTAAATAACAATCCACATAAAAGCAACCTCACAAAGTTGTTTAAAGCTATGAATCAGCAAACACTTGTTATTGCCAAAAATATTCATAATTGTTGATTTATAGCTTTTTTTTTATCCATGGCGATATTTATGATGTGTAAGATTGAATTTTCGGAATATTTTTTGATTTATCTAAGATTTGTTTAATCAAGTTGAAAAAATATTTTTTGGTTGTAGATAGTAACTTATTAATTAAAATGCTCTACATATAACAGTGTCAAAAAAAAATGCATAAATCGGAGATGTTTTTATGAAGTATGAAGAATTTATCAAACACGTCCAAAGCGTTGCTCAAGTTGATTCTCGCGAACAAACTGAAAGAGTAACTCGCGCAACATTAGAAACTATTAAAGAGCGAATTGTTGGTGATGAAGCCAAAAATTTAGCCGCACAATTACCAGAAGAAATTGCTCAATATTTGCGCGGACGTGAAGGTGAAAATGGTCAACATTTTAAATTACAAGAATTTATTGAGCGTGTAAGTAAAAAAGCAAATGTAGAATCTACCGATGCAATCATGCACGTCCGGGCTGTTTTTACAGTATTACAAAATGCAGTATCTCCCGGTGAATTTGCCGATTTTAAGCATAATTTTTCTGATGATTATGCAGAATTATTTCCTATAGTATCTGAAAATAAAGCATTTGTATAATACAGGTTAAGAACTTGAACATTTACATGAATTTAATTAATTTTTGAAGTAAAAAAACGTCAACTCAATTATAAAAGGAAAAATATGGTATCTACAAATAATTCGGGAAAAAAGAAAGTTGCAATTCTGATAGAAAATGGAGTCGAAGATTCAGAATTTCAAGTTCCTTATCAAGCTTTAAAACAAGCAGGAATGGAAGTATTTGTTTTAGGTTCTCAGATGAATGAAGCTTACAAAGGTAAGCTGGGAAAAGTTTCTCAAAAAGCTGATGGAACCACTACTGAAGCAATGGCTTCCGATTTCGATGCGGTGATAATTCCTGGAGGAATGGCTCCCGACAAAATGCGTCGTAATCCTAATACTGTGCGGTTTGTTCAAGAAGCAATGAGTCAAGGTAAACTAGTTGCTGCGGTATGTCACGGACCTCAATTGTTAATTGAAGGGGATTTACTTAAAGGTAAAACTGCTACTGGTTTCAGCGCAATTCGTAAGGACATGATTAACGCTGGTGTTAATTATAAAGACCAACCTTTAGTAGTAGATGAAAATTTAATTACTTCTCGTCAACCTGGTGATTTACCTATTTTCGCTACAGCAATTTTAAGTCGTTTGGGTTACGGTGGAAAACCAGCAGATTTACCCAATGAAAATGACCCAAATGCTGAATGGTGGAAAATCGCAGATGCTTGGGGTGGTTCTCATAAAAGCGATATTATTAATGGTTTAAATACCGTTTTATCTGGGGAACGTTATTCTCACGAAGCTTTAGGAAATTATGCTGAAAAAGAATCTGATACATCTGTAAAATCTCTGTTTCAAGAGATGATTACTAATAAGGAAGTCCACATCCAAAAATTAGAAGCACGTCTTGATCAATTAGCTGAAAAACCATCATTAACTACAAAGATTGCTGAAGGTTACGCTAAGGTAAAGAATGCCATTAAAGGTAGTGATGATATTTATTAAATTCGCTGTGCTTTGGGTGATTTACAGACAGGAATAAATGATGTTGGTACAATGATGGTCGCATATACTGACCCAGTAACAACTCAAATTTTTACTGAAATTCAAAAAGATATGATGAGTCAGGAACAGCGATTAGTAGAACTTTATAAAGCAAAAATGGGTAGCGAACTTAAACCAGCTAAACCTACAACTAGTACTGCAATATAATCAGTTAACAGTTAACAGTTATTAATTATTAGTTAAGAAAGATAAATAGTTGATAACTGGTTTAAAAGAGGCATAAATTAATGAGCAAAACCATAAAAGTTGAAAAGACAGTAACTATAAATAGACCCCAGGATGAACTTTATAATTTTTGGCATAAGTTTGAAAATTTACCCCAATTTATGCATCATTTGAAGCTAGTCAAGGTGTATGATCAAAAATCTTCCCATTGGGTAGCAAAAGCTCCTTTAGGCACTAGTGTTGAATGGGATGCAAATATTATTGAAGACCAAAAAAACGAGTTTATTTCTTGGTCATCGGTAAAAGATGCCGATATTGAGAATTCCGGTTTTATTCGTTTTAGTAAAGCTCCTGGAAATCGCGGTACAGAGGTAAAAGTAGTCATTGTTTATCAACCACCCGGTGGTACTATTGGTGCTGTTATTGCCAAGTTATTTGGAGAAGAACCAAAACAGCAAATTGGTGATGATTTAAACCGTTTTAAAATGCTCATGGAAACGGGTGAAATTGCAACTACAGAGGGACAATCGAAGGGTAGTTCTTAATTAGTTACAAATTTATTATTGAATAAATATTTTAGGCAACAAAATACAGGTGTGTAATGAAAAGATTCATCAAAAAAATAGTTTATTGGTTGCAAAATCTCATCAGTAAGAGAACAGATGCAGCAGTTTTAATTGGATTAAGCCTGATTTTTCTATCGGCTTTTAGTTATCAAAATATCCCAATACAAGCCGCAACACTGACACCAGAAGCAACCGAATATCATGTACCTAATCCAGATAATCGGATTAATCTTGATAACAATAATCCCATTGAAAATCTTCAAGAAAATCTCAAATATACTGCCGATAATGTTAGAGAAAAGCTGAATCTTGACGAACCATTACCTGAAAGTACCAAAGATTTTCTCCGGTCTACCGAACAAAAAATAGACGAGACAGTTGAACCAATAACTGGTAAACAAAAATATTATGACCATAATTAAAGGTCAAAGGTTAAAGGTTAGAGGTTAGAGGTCAAAGCTGAAAAACTATCAACTATCAACTATCAACTATCAACTATCAACTAATAATTAATATGAAAGCTGTTTGCTGGCATGGTGCTAATGATGTACGGGTAGAAACTGTACCCGACCCTAAGATTCTCAATCCCCGTGATGCTATTGTCAAAATAACTTCGACGGCAATATGTGGTTCTGATTTACATCTTTACGATGGATATATCCCCACGATGGAAAAAGGAGATATCCTCGGACACGAATTCATGGGGGAAGTTGTCGAACTCGGTAGCGCAGTTAAGAATATTAAAATTGGCGATCGCGTTGTGATTCCTTTCACAATTTCTTGCGGTAGCTGCTTTTTCTGCAATCGAGATTTATGGTCTTTGTGCGATAATTCCAACCCTAACGCTTGGATAGCTGAAAAACTAATGGGACATTCACCGTCGGGTTTATTTGGCTATTCCCATATGTTGGGAGGATATGCTGGTGGTCAAGCGGAATATGCAAGAGTACCTTTTGCTGATGTCGGTTTATTTAAAGTCCCCGATGGTTTGGAAGACGACCAAGTATTGTTTTTAACCGATATTTTCCCTACCGGATATATGGCTGCGGAAAATTGTGACATCGAACCGGGTGACACTGTTGCTGTTTGGGGTTGCGGTCCGGTTGGTCAATTCGCGATTAGAAGCGCTTATTTACTAGGAGCAGAACAAGTTATTGCCATAGACCGTATACCAGAACGTTTGAAAATGGCGGAAGAATACGGTAAGGCAAAAGTTCTCAACTATACAGAAGTAAATGTAGGGGAAGCACTTAAGGAAATGACCGGGGGTCGAGGTCCCGATGCTTGTATTGATGCAGTGGGAATGGAAGCCCATGGGACCGATTTTATGGGTTTATTCGACCAGGTAAAACAAACGGTGCGTTTAGAAACTGACCGACCAACGGCTTTACGGGAAGCAATTGTCGCTTGTCGTAAGGGTGGTAATGTTTCTATTCCCGGTGTTTATGGTGGGTTTATAGATAAAGTACCCATGGGTGCAGCAATGAACAAAGCCTTAACCATGAAAACCGGACAAACCCACGTTCATAAATACTTAAAACCTTTACTCGAACACATTCAAAACGGTGATATCGACCCATCTTTTGTGATTACCCATCAATTACCTTTGGAACAAGCACCACAAGGTTACGAAATTTTTAAGCATAAGCAAGATAATTGCATCAAAGTTGTGCTTAAACCGTAATTATTTTTTGATTATTAATGAGGAAAAATATGAGCGATACAACTGTTAAAAAAATCGATTCTAATTATTCTCCAACAGGGGAAATGGGACAAAAATATTTAGCTTCCGGTAAAACTGTTTCGATGCGTTTATGGGAAGATGAACAACCCGGAGAATCGAAAGAATTAAGCGCACGAGAATACGAAACTGTTGGTTATGTAATTAAAGGTCGTGCCGAATTAATATTATCCGGTCAAAAAATCATCCTTGAATCCGGAGATTCTTGGGTAGTACCAAAAGGCGCTATTCATACCTACAATATTTTAGACTCATTTACCGCTGTTGAAGCAACAAGTCCCCCTGCTGAAGTTCATGGACGGGATGAACCCTAAATAGGAGATACTTGACAGTTGACAGTTGACAGTTGACAGTTATTTCTCCTCATTCCCAATTACCAATTACCCATTCCCAATTACCAATTACCATTCTTATCCCTTTCTTGCCCATACCATTTTATAATCTTCCATTGCGCCGGTATAATCTTTAAGTTTAGAACGGGCATTACCCCGACTAATATAAGCTTTATCATTATCAGGCTTTAAAATTAAAGCTTGAGTATAATATTCAATTGCTTTCTCATAGTTTTTCATTTCGCAACAAGTATTACCCAGTCCAATATAAGCTTTATCATTATCAGGATTTAGCCGCAAAGTTTGGGTATAATCTTCGATTGCATCACCATAATTTTTCAACTTATAATTAGCATGACCCCGATTTAGATAAATCAAAGCATTGTTAGAATTTAGTTGTAACGCTAAAGTATAGTTTTCTAATGCTTTAGTGTAATTTTGATTTTTATAACAATCATTAGCTAGTTTTATATAAACTTCTACATTTTCAGATAATGGTGGTAAATTTTCCGCAGATTCCGAAATTGCTCGATGGTATTCGTTGTTGAGTTCTGAACTGATAATATTAGAATCAACAGTAACTGTATAGTCAGGTTGAATTGATGTAGCTTCAATAGAATCTAAAGTTATTTTTTGATAATAATCTTCACTTTCAGGAAGAATTAATTCCGAATTATGGTTATCAACCTGGCTATAATTATTTATATATTCAGGATTAATGCTTAAACCTTGTGTATAATCAGCAGTTGCTCCATTGTAATCTCCAAGTTGAGAACGGATAAGTCCTCTACTATATCTAGCTTCCGCATCCGCCGGGTTGAAGCGTAAATATTGATTTAAATCTGCAATTGCATTTTGATAGTCTCCTAACTTGTGAAAAGCTAATCCTCGTTGATGATAAGCTTTAATTCCATTGGGTTTGATTTGTAAATACTGGCTAAAATCTACTATTGCGGCTTGGTAATTACCTTTTTGAAGTTTATCTAAACCTCTTCGATAAATGACTTCAATAAACTCTTGTTTTTGGCGAATTTCTGCATCTTTTTGCTGTCGTTTTATGATATTACGCGATACAGTCAACACATTACGTCGCATTTCCAATTGTGCTATTACTTGATTACTTAATGCTCTTAATCCTTCTTGTTGCTCTAAACTTAAATCTCGTGCTACTGTGTCAACTACACATAATGTTCCGATACCAAATCCTTCTGGTGTAATTAACGGTGCGCCAGCATAAAACCGAATTTTCGGTTCTTGAGCAACCAAAGGGTTGTCTGCAAATCTAGAGTCTTTTAAAGCATTAGGAACAACTAAGGGTTGCTGCTGCATTATTGCATAAGCACAGAAGGCTACATCTCTGGGTGTACAATCTACATCTACACCAACCTTCGATTTGAACCATTGGCGATCGCCATCGACAAAACTAATCAATGCAATGGGGGTACGACAAATTTGTGCAGCTAAAAAGGTAAAATCATCAAATACTTTTTCTGAGGGAGTATCGAGTATTTGATATTGTCTAAGTGCTGCTAATCTAGCTAGTTCGTTATGAGGTAGTGGTGGCTGCAAACCCATTTTTATGTTTCTCCAAAAATTATTTTTAGAAAATAAAATTAATTGATTTTGAATTAACTCCACGGACTAATCCGCGAGTTGAAATGTTGTAGTAGGTCTATAACATGAGGAACGAATGAAGATGAGCCAAAATTCCTAAAATCTCTAATTGAAACTAGAATTTACAATCTAACATTTATTTGGTTGGTAATACCGCAATGTATAGCACATTAAACAAATATGAAATCATCATATCTTTCATAGTTTTTTAAGTATTTTATATTATATATTTGTTTATATTTATCACTTAATTATCTCAAGTAATAGTATTTTTTCTCACCTTAATTAAAAATTTACTTTGATTTAAATTTTTATGTATAACACCATGTGACAGTTTTAAAACAATCCTATTGGAGTTATGAAGATATTGGTTTTACTAGTTCACTGCTAGCTGTTAACAGCCAATATTTCATGAATCCTCAACGTAATATTATATTAGTATATCTAATTTTATTCAGGGGATGTGAGTATAATTCGTAATTCGTAATTAATTCCCCATAAATAATGGTGCTTTTCGCGAGTATAAATCCACGGATAAATCCGGGGGCTATGACCTGACGGTCACCATAAGCTAACAAACCTTAACAAATTAACTTGGTGATACAAGTAACATGAAAAAGTTGATTTTGAAAATTAATTAATGAATAAATTGAATGATTATTATCTATTATTTAAATTTTTTTGACTTGACAATGTTATGATCAATAAAACCGTTGCGGTGGCAATGATGTTAGCTGGAATATCCGCCGCTTTAATATGGAAAACCACCCCCGAATTATCAAGACTTGTTTACGAAGTACTTCCTGGAATGGCTGCGGGAATACTAGTTTATTTGATAGCTCAGTTTTTCATTGGTGGAAATTTGAAAACAGTTAGTAGGCAATAAAAAACCTTTGAATTTACTTTTATATTGTGTTAACCTTCACTCACTTTCAACCTCGAAACGCCCATTTAACGGTTAGTTTAACACTTTCACTGACCGCAGAACAACGTACTCGTTCCAGATATCATTTTCCAGCTTCCGATGGACAGATGGTATGTTTATGTTTACCAAGGGGTACTATATTAAAAGATGGTGATATTTTACAAGATGAAACTAATAATATTTCGATTAAAATTATCGCCAAACCGGAACCAGTTTTAACTGTAAAAACTCAAAATCAGCTAGATTTAATCAAAGCCGCATATCATTTGGGAAATCGTCATGTAAAGTTAGAAATTACACCAAATTATTTACGTTTATCTCCTGATTCGGTGTTACATCAAATGTTAGAAAACCTTGGTTTACAAGTCACAGAAGAGATTTTACCATTTCAACCGGAAACAGGAGCTTATGGACAGCATCATCCACATTAAAGGTTCGGGGGGATGGGGAGATGGGGGAAAGTAAATTCTTAACTTTTCATTTTTAATCTAAAGTCTAAAATCTAAAATCTAAAATTGATTGACCATAATCTTCTTTGTCTTTTACAGCTTGTCAGTCCTGCTTTACCCGTGGGAGCATATAGTTATTCTGAGGGATTAGAAACCCTAGTTGAAAATCAGATAATTAACAATGTTGAAAGCCTTAAACACTGGTTAAACCAGGAACTACGTTACGGTACAATTCGCATAGAAGCAGCGGTGATGTTAAGAGCTTATCGTGCTGTGAACAGTTATGATTTATCAACTTTATCTTACTGGAATAATTGGCTATCAGCCGCACGAGAAACCGCAGAATTACGCAATCAATCCCAACAAATGGGGGGTTCCTTGATTCGCTTATTGAAAGAATTACAGCCGCAAATGATGCCGATAATTACAGCTTGTGGTAGTCCCTGTAACTTTGCGATCGCCTTTGGGATTGCTGCTGCAAATTGGCATATTAATCCACAAGCTGCGTTACTCGGATATCTACACAGTTGGGTTAATAATTTAATTACTGCTGGAATCAAGTTGATTCCTTTAGGACAAACCGCAGGACAATTATTATTATTAGAATTGCAAGAATTAATTATCGCGATCGCAGTAGAAATTATCAACTTAACTGACGATGAATTAAGTTGTTGTAGTTGGGGTTTATCATTGGCAAGTATGGGACACGAACAGCAGTATACAAGATTATTTCGTAGCTAGAAATTATTATCAATTAAGAATTAAGAAATCATGAGTTTTAGAGTTGGTGTTGCAGGTCCAGTGGGTTCGGGAAAGACTGCTTTAGTAGAAGCTTTATGTAAATCTATGCGCGATTCTTATCAAATTGCAGTTGTAACAAATGATATTTACACTCAAGAAGATGCAGAATTTTTAACCAAATCCCAAGCCTTAGAAAAAGAAAGAATTCTCGGTGTAGAAACTGGTGGTTGTCCTCATACTGCTATCCGAGAAGATGCTTCAATGAATTTAGCTGCAATTGAACAGTTAGAGATGCGTTTCTCCGATTTAAATTTAGTATTTTTAGAAAGTGGTGGTGATAATTTGGCTGCAACTTTTAGCCCCGAATTGGTCGATTTAACTATTTACGTTATTGATGTTGCTGCTGGTGATAAAATTCCCCGTAAGGGTGGTCCAGGTATTACTAAATCTGATTTACTAGTAATAAATAAAATTGATTTAGCTCCCTATGTTGGTGCGGATTTACAGATTATGGAAGCAGATGCTCGCAAAATGCGTGGTGAAAAGCCTTTTATATTTACAAATTTGAAAAAACAACAAGGTTTAAGTAAGATTGTTGAATTTGTTTCGGCAAATATTTGCTAGTAATAATAATTTTAGTGGGCGTTGAACAAGCTACTAGTACTACTTTTTGTTATCTGTTAATTGATGACTGTTTTTAATATCAGAAATTATTATATATTTTTGTATCATGAAATACATTATAATAATATTAAGATTTAAATTATATTTATTCTTAAATAGATATTCGGAGGGTAAATGGCGCAGGATAGCACCCGTGGAGCGTTGTTAATTATTGGCGGTGCGGAAGATAAACAAAGGGAATGCGAGATTCTGCGAGAATTTATTCGCTATGCAGGAGGTACGAAAGCAAGAGTTGTAATTATTACATCTGCAACGGACTTACCGATAGAAGTAGGACAGGAATATATTCGCGTATTTGAGCAGTTGGGTGTAGAAGATGTCCGCATCGTTGATACCAGAAGTAAAGAAGATGCAGATTCTGAGAGTGCATTGCAAGATATTGATAAAGCTACTGGTGTATTTTTTGGTGGGGGAGATCAAGCTAGAATTGTCGATACGATTAAAGATACTCAATTGGATGCAGCGATTCACCGGCGCTTATCTGAGGGAATGATAGTAGCAGGTACCAGTGCTGGGGCTGCGATAATGCCGGATATTATGATTGTTGATGGTGATTCGGAAACACATCCTCGAATAGAAATTGTCAAAATGTGTCCTGGAATGGGTTTTTTCCCAGGAGTAATTGTAGACCAACATTTTTCCCAGCGTGCGCGTATGGGACGTTTAATTTCAGCTTTAGCACAGCAAGAACAAGCAGTTTTAGGATTTGGAATTGACGAAAATACTGCGATGTTAGTTGTAGATCGCAAAATTAGAGTGATTGGAGAAGGTGCACTCACCATAATTGACGAGACAGATGTCACTCATAGTAATATTGATGATATTTTGATCGATGAAGGGTTGGCAATTATTGGTGCAAAGCTGCATATTCTGCCACGGGGATATGAATTTGATTTGGAGACTCGTAAAGCGATTCCAAATCAGTTAATAGTTAAGAGTTAGGAATTAGTGTCTCCCCGAACCCCATCTTAATTAATCACACAGTGAAATGGCTATGATAATATAGGAGACTGCTGCCTAGATTCAAGAAAAAGTCGATTTATGAGCCTAACACAAGAGCGAAAACAAGAGTTAATCTCACAATACCAAGTTCACGAAACCGATACTGGTTCTGGTGAAGTGCAAGTTGCGATGCTCACTGACAGGATTAACCGCTTGAGCAAACATTTGCAAGTTAATAAAAAAGACCATTCTTCCCGTCGGGGACTATTGAAAATGATTGGTCAACGTAAGCGTCTTTTGTCTTATATTCAAAAAGGAGACCGCGAACGTTATAAAACTTTAATTCAAAGTCTCGGTATTCGTGGATAAATAAAAGAGCCGCTGATTATGTCTGCCGAATCTGAACGCAACCGCTTACCTTTTGAACCGAACAAAAAGCGCCAAAAGCCAAAAACAAAGGCTCAAGTGCCAATTGTCAAGGAAGAACTTTCTTCTGAGACAAAGCAAAAAAAACCTCCTTTTACTAAACAGGAAATGGCTATTCCCCAAGTTGTTAGCCAGCGGATGATAAGAAGAGTAGCTTGGTTATGTGGAGTACCAACCATTTTGGGTATTCTGACTTTAGTCGTGAGTTATTTGCTGATCATCTACAGTGATATCAAGCTTCCTCCAATACTGGTATTGCTTGTCAATATGGGGCTGTTTGGTTTGGGAGTTTTGGGAATTACTTATGGAGTTCTTTCTGCTTCTTGGGATGAAGATAGAGTGGGGACTCGGCTTGGTTTGAACGAGTTTACTACCAATTGGCGACGAATGGTAGCAGGTTGGCGCGAGACTCGGCAAAAAAAAGTATAAAAAAGATGAAGGATGAATAATCCAACTTTCATTCTTCATACTTAATTTTGGTTAAAACCTGTAAAATTCATGTGAGTTCGATATTCACTACTTTGATTGCTGATTAAATTATAAGCAAGCTGTAAAAACTTGATTTTTTGTGCGGTTAGAAGTCGGGTTTTTATCAAGATTGTCTGTTACCACTGAAATTTATCCTAAAAACCCGACTTCTTTGAGGGTGTCGAACTCACGTTAACTGTTGCCTACTCCCTCTTCCCTGCTCTTTTAACTTTCAACGACACTCCACCACTGGGAACAATTGTAATTCCCCGTCGCATCGGTTTTACTGGTTTTTTATCAGTTAATTCCAATTCAAATTTGGATAAAATTGTTGTTAAAATCAACTTCATTTCGTACATTGCAAAAGCGGAACCAATACAACCACGATAACCTCCTCCAAAAGGCAGGTATTCAAATGCGGAAAATTTTTGATTGAGAAATCTTTCGGGAATAAATTTATCTGGTTGTTGGTAAGTTGCTTCTCGACGATGGGCTAAATAGATGCAGGGAACTAAAACTGTACCGGAATCATATTTTTTTCCAGCAACTTCTATTTTATCTAGAGTCATCCGGGGAGTACAAATTAAAGCGATGGGGTGAAGTCGCATTGTTTCGCAGCAAACCGCATTTAAGTAAGGTAATTGAGTTATTCTTTCGGGAGAATTTTCATTATCTAAAGTTTGTAATTCATTGATTAACTTCTTCTTTACTTCTGGATGTGAGTGAATCAGATAAAATAACCAAGCTAAGACTCCAGAGGTGGTTTCGTAACCTAAAAGTAGTAAAGAAACTAATTGGTCTCGCAATTCTTTATCTGTCATTTTCTCATTTTCTTCGTCACGCGCTGACATTAATAAGCTTAAAATATCTGTATCTAAATTATCTAAATTATTGCACTTAGTTCTACGTTCGGAAATTTCTGCATAGATTAATTGATCAATTTCTTTGCGTCTTTGGAGATAATTTCCCCAAGGACTCCATTTTCCCAAATCTTTTTGTAAAGGTGGAAAGAAAAACAAACTAGAATACCAAGGTTTAGTAATGTCATTTAATAGTGCAGTTAATAATTTTCTTAACTTCTGATAACGTTCTCCTGGAGTGATTCCAAATACAACTTGCAGGATAATTTGTAAAGTGATATCCGGCATTACTTGCTGCATGGAAACAATATTATCAACCTGCCAACTGCTTGTGACATATTCAGTTATACGACAGATTGTATTCCCATAAGATTTAAGGCGATTAGCTCCGCTAAACGTCTTCGACGTAACGCCATGAAAGGGAGGCATCAATAATTGTCTTTGACGGTTGTGGGATTTACCTTCTTGAAAGACGATGGAATCACTGCCAAATAAGGGTTTGAATACGTGGGTAGCTCTTTTGAAATCTAATTTTTTGCTGGGAATTGCAAAACAATCATCAATCGCTTGAGGACTGCTAAAAAAGACAACTGGTGGCGAATTTACACCTAATACTCTTAAAGTAAAAATATCACCGTATGTTGCTGCTTGGTTATCAAAAAATTTTGTAGGATTAGCAATTAGTTGTAAGGTTTGGATTAAGGAATTGGTCATAGTTAGGTTAAAGGTTAAAGGTTAAAAATTTCAAAGATAATCCTCATAAATAATAGCGGCTATGTCCTACTGAACACGCTGCGCTAACAAAGCGATTTTATTCCTATGCTCTTTTTATTTTTTACTTTTTAATCAAAGTCTTGTTCGGTGAAATATCTCCCTATATTTCTATATTTGAATATATATCGATAATTTTGGCAATTATACAAGTTTAAATAAATCTAAGTACCCCTGCGGGGGATTAAGCTACCATGTCGAATTCTCGATTAATGAATCAGATAATTGAAAAAAATCATCAAAAATTTTGTGATACAAAAACGAATTTAAGTAACACAACATTTACAAATCTAGAGCAGATTTTTTAAGCTATTTTTCTAAGTTGAGCTTCAATTTCTTGATAAGTGCAGCCGTTGGTTGCTATTGGTTGTGAAAAAGTCTCAATCCAAGCTCTTGCTTTGCATCCTGGCATGGGATTTTCATGTTCATATACGACAACACAAGGTCCAGGAATTACTACTCTACTAGAATAAATATTCTCGTTCCTACACTTAACGCTTATAGCTGGTAGGAATTCACCATCAATTTTCTTTTTGCCGATTAAGTGACGGTTGATGTGAACAAAGCTTTGAGCAGGAGTCCTTACTTTCTTCCAGATTGACTTGGGACCGCGAGACGCTGTTTTTATCTTGGGATAACCTTCTACCAAAGGAATTATCCAAGTCCGACCTACTTTATAAGCTCCATAAACTCTATTTTGAGCCAATAGACATCTTAATCTTCTTGTAGAAATATTTAATAATTTTGCTGCTTCGGTAGTACCAATCATATACACTCACTGAATATTCCCATAACGGAATAGTACTATAGTAATAGGGCAATTTAGCAAAAATTTATTTTTGCAGTGTAAACAACGAAACATCAGAAACAGGAAAGATTTGGCGTTAACTATGAACTATCTCAACGCCAAATTTTGGCAAAATCTCAAATTAATTAACCACTGACAAACTGCGAGACTTCACCGCTCGCTTTCCTTTAACAACCATTTGAATCGGACGATTTGGACCAGTTACCAAACCGCGACGCTGGGGTTTTATCTCCCCATTATCAATTAAATCTAAATCTAGATTTCTCAGAATATTTGTGAGTATCAATTTCATTTCAAATTGAGCAAATGCCATACCAATACAGCGTCTTGCACCTCCACCAAAAGGTATAAATTCATAAGGTGAAAACTGTCTTTCTAAAAAGCGTTCTGGTTTAAATTTCTTGGGTTCGGGATATAAATCTTCCCGTTGATGAGTCAAATAAACTGAACCATATAATAATGTACCTGCTTCTAAATCGTGACCGCACAGTGTAACTGTCTTTTGTACTTGTCGCTGAAATAGAAGTATTCCTACTGGATAAATTCTTAAGGTTTCATTACAAACTGCGTTGAGATATGGCAATTTATTGATAGTAATAAAGTCGGAATTTTCATCTAAACTATCAAGTTCTGTTAACAACTTTTCCCGTACTTCCGGAAATTTGTGAATCCAATATAAAGCCCAAGCTAAAGCAGTTGCGGTGGTTTCATGACCTGCAAATAACAGCGTGATTAATTCATCACGCAATTCCACATTAGTCATTGCTTCACCGTTTTCATCCCGCGCTGCCATTAACATACTCAGAACATCAGTACGCGAATCATCTGGTGAGGCTCTCCGTTCTTCTATTTCATCATTTAACAATTGATAAATTCGTTCTCTCTGACGAAGAAAATTTCCCCAATAGCTTTTTGCTCCCCAATCCCGTTGTAGAATCGGGAAAATCAGAAAAACTGCTTTGAGAGGGGTACTTCCTCCGGCATCTAAAATTGAACCGAGAAGTTTTTCTAATTTAGTCGCGCGATCGCCCGAATAAATTCCAAACACTGCTTGCATAATTACCCGCATGGTAATAGCTTGCATCCCATCTCGGACAGAAAATTGTTGACCAACTTCCCACTGATTCATAATTTCCGACGTAACTCGATCAATTGTTTGTGCATAGCAACGCATTCTATCGCCATGAAAAGCAGGCATTAATAATTGACGTTGACGACGATGGCGATCGCCATTTGCCATAATCACAGAATGTTTTCCCATCAATGGTTCAAAAGCTTTGTTTGTGGATGATGGAGCGCTAAAATCTTTGGTATCGTTGGTTAGTATCTGCTGTAGTGCTTGTGGATTACTAATAAAAACCACAGGAGATTTTAAGTTTAAAGTAAAAATATCTCCGTAGCGTTTAGCACAGTTTTCCATCACCGATAAAGGATTGAGGATAAACTGAAATGTTTGAATGAATGAAGGAGTTTGTGGTCCATTTGGTAGTTTCATCGGCTTTTACCAATTAATCTAATCTTTTATCTATTAATGGTAATTGTTTTTAGAAGATGGGGGAGATGAGGGAAAAGATAACTCCCCTAGAGACGGGGCGTATTACTACGTCTCTACACTACAACTAACTCCTCACTCTTTTAATCCAAAATCCGTCTTGGAAAGTTTTGGGGTTCGAGAATCTACACCCCAAACTTTCCGCAAAATCTAAAATCCAAAATCAAAATAACGAGTCATGATCACATCTATTTCTTGTTCATCTGGTAGCCAGTAACTAGTATTAAACTCCGAACTGCTACTAACTCTACCGGGTAAGGTCAACATTTGGATATTTGAGCGATTAATTTGGACACCAAAATTAACTAAAGTTAGTAAACTATCAAGGTTTAAGTTGGTATCAATATTTTCTTTAACTGTATTTAGAATAATTGGCGATCGCGCTAATGTTGCAGGATTTAATGACTGTTCTATCAAGGCTTGCATCACCATCTGTTGACGTTGAATGCGTCCGATATCACCTTGTCCATCGTTACGAAAGCGTAATAATTGTAATGTTTGGTCGCCGTTGAGATGTTGTTTTCCGGCTTTGAGATTAATATATAAATGTTGGGAATCATCTTGATATTTCAAATCTTTGGGAACGTTAACTGTTACACCTCCCAAAGCGTCAACAAGTTTACCTACTCCTAAAACATTGATACGAACATAACCATTTATATCTATATCTCCTAATAAATTACTGACGCTTTTAGCACTTAAATAAGCACCACCTAAACGATTAGTAGCATTGATTTTTCTAATACCATATCCTTCTATATCCGTGCGTGTATCTCTGGGAATAGAAAGTATATTTAATTGTTTACTTTTGGGGTCAAACCGAATCAATAACATCACATCTGTTAGTCCGTCAAAGGAATTTACTTGTGGTAAATATCCCAAATCTTTTGTTTCTGACGGTGCATTTTGGGTATCTGGAGGAAGTACACTCATTCCCATCACTAAAATATTTACGGGACGATTTAACTGCAAAAATTGTCCTTGAGAAACAACACTATCTGCAAAAAAATCTGCTTCTTCTCGACTGAGATTAACTTGCATCAACGGCTTGCTTGTCAAAAAAATGCCAAATAATCCTCCTGCTACAGCGGATATTATGGCAAGTTTAAGCATTTTTCCCCGGAACTCTCCTTTACTATTTATCTGAGGTTTTTGCTTATGAATCAATTCCGGCAATTTTTTCATAAATGAAATTAGGATGAGTAACTCAAATTTACTAACTTAATTAATGGCACATTTTTATAAATACAATTCCGTTGCTGTTGATTGCGTAATTTATAGAACAAAAATAGAACAAAATTAGCAAAATGTTGGATTCTCTTCCTGAAGCAGCGACTGTTCCCTGTAAATTTTACAATAATGTAGCCGATGGATAGATTTTGATAATTATCCGATCAACTTGAAATTGTTTACTTGGCATTGGTTACTCAATATATTAAGTGATTATTTCACATCCTTTGAGACGGGGTCTATTGCGACATCTCGGAAAAAGATGTAGAGACGGGGCGTATTGCTACGTCTCTACAAAGGTTCTGGACAACGCATAATTAATTTTCACCAGATGTCTATTTAGGATAATTTACGATTGATTATAGGTATAGATATAGTTATATTGATAGTTATTCTTCATCACCGGCTTAAATTCATCCCCAAAACTTAAATTAGCCGTAAAGCGATCGCCATTCATCAACTACAATTTTATTTCTTCACAATACTACCGATAAACTTTTGATTGTTTTTATATAACGAGCGGTAAAAAGTGATTTTATTGCAGAGAAACAACTGACTAAACTTGATATTAATGTCAAATAAAATACTTTTTATTTCATAAAATAAAAATTTTATATTTCAGTAAATATCACCTAACTTTTGTCTTTAATGCAACGCACAATTTAGATATCGACTCGAAAGAGAAGATTAATAAAGAGAGAATTAAAGAGAAAGGAATTAGATTGATGTTTAAAAAGTTATTTGCTGTTACCGCTTTATCCGCTATTGCTACCGTTTCTTATGCAGCTTCTGCACAAGCTGCTAATTTTACCTACAGTTCTGGTGGTTATCGTGATGCGAATGTAAAAAATCAAGGTTCTTTTTCACAGAGCGTTAATCAACAAGGTTACGAAACATTCGATTTTAATGGCAGCACCACTTTACCAGGTAATGATAGAGTCAAGTACTCCTATGAAGGCAGTAACAACAAAACCCAAGTTGTGACACTTAACAATTCCGAAATTAAATGGGCACCTGCTGGGGTGAATGGGGAGAAGAATGAATCGCAGTATTTACAAGTATTTCAAGGTAAAAGTGCTGTTATCGAAACAGTAAAAAAAGGCGACACTTTTAATTACTTCGGTTTAAATTTAGGTGCTTTAAGTGGAGGTAACACTCTAGAATTCTTCAATGCAGGTAATGCAGTTGAGTTCAATTACCTAGATACTAAAGGTGTGGCACAAGTTGCGACGACATTAACATACAATATCTTAACCGCACTTGCTCCGACATCAGCTCAACAGCACGGTGGTCAAACAAATGGTTTCTTCGAGTTCTTTTCCGAAGGTTTCAATGATAACTTTGACAAGATTGTAATTTCTCAAGTCGGTGGTGGTGGTTTTGAAACGGATAACCACACATTCCGCATTGCTAAAGGAAAATATTCACAAGCAGCAAGCGTACCTGAACCAAGCATCGCTTTAGGAATCTTAGCTATTGGTGGCAGTATGTTTGTAGGAAAGCGCAAACAACAAAAGTCTGCAAAATAAGTTTTAATTTCTTTAATTTTACGGGACTTAGACTGTTAAAAATCTTCACTATTGTCTAAATCCCATTCTGAGTAGAGATATTCCGAAAAAATATTCCCTTTAGAACTATTTCAAGTTCAAATTTCCTGCTACCTGATTAAAGGTTGTAGGTTTTTTTTTAGATATTTTACTTATTACCTCTACTTTCTACTCCCTACTCCCTATTGATTCAATTTTTCTAATAACTGACTAATTTCTTCTGCTTTCTCCGGTTGACGTTTTTGTAATACTTCTTGAGCTTTTTGTAAATATTCAATTGCTAGAGATTTTTGTTCTTGCTGCATATAAATTCTACTTAAACGTAAATAAGCATCTACTTTTTTAGGTGCGCGAGTAATCACTTCTTGATATTTTTCGATTGCTTGTTCAACTTTGCCTTGTTTTAATAAAGTATCACCTAAAAGTAAACGAACTACATCATTAGTAGAATTGATCGAAGTCACTTGACGAAAAACAGCTTCTGCATTTTGATAATCTTTTTCTTGGTAAAAGTTGAGTCCTTTCTGAAATAAATTAGAAGTAATTAAAGTTTTCCATGCAAAATAAATTAGTAGAGAAATACTTGAAATAACAATGATAATGGGAATAATGGTATCTAGTTGCAGATTTTTTAACATAAAAATAAACTGTTAAAAGTTAGGAATTAGTAGCACCGAAATTTGTTGTAGAGACGTAGCTGGGCGTTACGTCTTTTATTAGAATTGGGTTACAACTCTAATACAACAGAAAATTAAACGAAAAAATGGATAAAGTCCGACTCAGATAAAAAAGCACTAACTCAAAAGACAAGAAATCGGAAAAACTAAATATTCAAGATAAAATAACTTCCAAATAAACTTGTAAGCAGTAGTTATAGAACTTTTATCTTGTAAATCTGTTTGCTGAGTGTACCACCACATCAAGCCTAAAAATACAAAATGAACTGCGATGAAAAACATTGAATTAACTTGTGTAAAACCCAATATTCCGATCAAAATCATTCCAGCGTAACAAAAAGTTAATAGCCAACGAGAAAGATTAAAAACCGCTTCCTTACCTAATTTGAGAGTAAAAGTCGTGATATTGTACTGGCGATCGCCTTCCATATCGGGAATATCCTTAAAAATTGCGATCGCGATTGTAAACACCAAGATAAACCAGGTCAAAGTCCATACCGCAAGTGGAATAGATTGTTGAGCTTGTAGTACCCAAGAAAAGTGCAAAAATAATCCTAAATTAACAACAGCCCCTCGTACAGAAAAGATACAAATCGCTGCCCAAAAAGGAAATCTTTTTAAACGAATTGGAGGTAAAGAATAAACAGTACCAATTGTTAAACTAATAGCCACCATTGCAAATAAAAAAGGTCCGAGCAACCAAGATAAACCCAGCGCTAAAACACCCGTAAGAATTACAATAATTTCTCCCGTGCGTTGGCTAAACTCACCAGAAGCAACAGGTAAATGAGGCTTATTAATTTTATCGATTTCGACATCTTGTAATTGATTAAGTCCGACAATATAGATATTTCCTGATAAACAAGCCACCCAAGCACCTAAAAGAGAAAGTAGGGAATAATAATTTGGAAATGGGAAATCATTATTAGTCAAAGCAATCGCAATGACATACACTCCCAAAACACTCAAACTCGTACCATAAATCGTATGCGGACGAGAAAACTTCCAAAAAGCATACAACCAACTACTTAGCAACCCTGTTTGTGACACTTGACTCATAACAATTTTGGATTTTAGATTTTAGATTTTGGATTGAAGAATGGGATTTAGGAGTTGGGAATTAGGAGTGTTAGCGCAGCGTGTCCGTGAGGACATGGAGTTGGGAGTTAGGAGTTTAAATTTCTCCTTGTCCCCTTGTCTTCTTGCCTCCATGCCCCATGCCCAATTACCCATTCCCCATTCCCTTAATTCCAGTTAACAAACCAAATTTAATCAAACCACATTCATAACCACGACTCATTAAACCCAAAGACATTGCTCCTTGAATTGTTTTCCAACCAGCACGGAGTAAACCAAAAAATGCTTGGGGAGTAAACGCCGAGTCAATTACTATATTCCAAAAAGGTGCTACAGCTTGCGACCAATCGGCAGTACGGATATTTTGTAAAGGTAGTAGACGAGCGATCGCCTCATATTCGGGTAATGAAATTACATAAGGTAAACAGTAAACGTCATAAATCTGGTTTAAATGCTTCTTTTCGTGGGCAGTTAAAGGCACTTGCTCTGTGGGACGATGACACCAAGTCACTAAAATCAACTTTCCTCCCGGCTTGAGTACCCGATAACATTCTTGTAAAAACCTGTTTTTATCCGGCATATGTTCGCCACTTTCCAAAGACCAAACTAAATCAAAACTATTGTCCTCAAAAGGCATATTTAAGGCATCTGCAACTTGAAAATGAGTTCTACCTTGTAAACCAAATTCCACAGCCCTCTCACAAGCTCTCCGTGCCTGTACTGGACTCAAAGTAATACCAGTTGCCGCAGCGTTAAATTTTTGCGCCAAATACAAAGAACTTCCACCGATTCCACAACCGACATCTAAAATATTTTCAGCTTGTTGCACCTGAACCCATTGCAGCAATTCCTCAATTAAATCAATTTGTGCCTGACGACGGTCTTTTTGTTCTTTACCATCTGCACCATAATAACCGTGGTGCATATGTTCCCCCCATATCTCTTCCCAAAGACCGGAGGAAGCATCATAAAACTGTTGAATTTGCTCGCTTAGTGTTGCACTCATGAATTAAGTAATGTGTTATGACTATCGCACAATCTAAAATATATATATTGGTATACCATGTGTATTTTTAATTAAGTCAAATTAATTAAATAAACTGTTTTGTTTGGGGATGATAAACACTCAATCCGCAATAAGATGGAATAATCCAGGATACCTAACTTGGGAATTTTCAATCTAAAATCCTAAATCTACAGTCTGTAGGTCTTTTTTTAGAAGAGCAATAAACTGATCGCGTTTGGCTTTCCATTCTCAAAGCATTCATCAAGCAATAATTGCCTAGGTTTACCTAGCTTTCATATAGCAGGATAGGAAAATCCAAAATCCAAAATCCAAAATCTAAAATCGATATGACCGTCTCTCAAAAAATTTGCTTTGGCTTTTTTGCAGTAATCTCTGTAGGAACAATCCTATTATTGATGCCTTTTTCTACAGCTACTGGTACGTGGAATGACCCAATAGTGGCTTTATTTACGGCAACTTCTGCTGTTTGTGTGACGGGTTTAGCTGTAGTTGATACTGGTACTGATTTTTCCTTCTGGGGTCAATTGTGGATTATGTTACTTGCACAAGTCGGTGGGTTGGGCTACATGACATTTACAACCTTTTTAATCATGTTGACTGGGCGTAGATTTAATTTAAGACATAAAATTGCCATTCAACAATCCTTAGATAGACGAGAAATGCAGGGTAGCGGTCAAATTATTCGTTCAATTATCGCCACAACCTTATTTTTTGAAATAACGGGAATCTTTTTATTGTTGTTAGTTTTTGTCCCAGATTTTGGATGGAATAAAGGAATGTGGTTGGCAATTTTTCACAGTGTTAGTGCTTGGAATAATGCCGGTTTTAGCTTATTTCCCAATAGTTTAATTGATTATAATTCTTCCGCTATATTAGTATTAACCATTTCCGGTTTAATTATCTTTGGCGGTATCGGATATCAAGTAATTCTAGAAATGTTTTTCTGGCTCAGCTCTCGCTTTCGCAAAACACCGCGTCATATTGTACTATCACTTGACTATAAAGTTGCCACTAGTACAACAATATTTTTACTAATTTTAGGTACGATAGCGTTTTTTTTCGTAGAGATAAAAAATCCTAAAACTGTAGAATATTTCAATTTTCGTAGTCAATTACTAGCAGCTTTATTTCAATCTGTGACTACTAGAACCGCTGGTTTTAATAGTATAGATATTGGTAGTATGACAACTACAGGACTATTTATTACCATTGCATTCATGTTTATTGGAGCCAGTCCCGGAGGTACTGGAGGAGGCATGAAAACAACCACTTTGAGAGTATTTAGTAGCTGTACTAAATCAATTTTGCAAGGCAAAGAAGAAGTTTTGCTCTACGAACGTCGTATTGCTATATCTTTAATTTTAAAAGCTGTTGGCGTTGTGGTTGGTTCTGTAACCGCTGTGATTATCTCTACTATTTTAATATCGATTACAGACCCTAGCTTTGATTTCATTCAAATCTTGTTTGAAGTAGTTTCAGCTTATGCAACTGTCGGACTTTCTACAGGCATAACCAGCAATATCTCTATCTGGGGTAAGTTGATATTAATTCTAACTATGTATATGGGCAGAGTTGGTGTTTTACTGTTAATGTCTGCTGTACTTGGTGACCCTAAACCTACTAGAATTCACTATCCTGAAGAAAATTTACTTGTGGGATAAATTTGAAAAAATGAGCAGTTTACAGTTCCATATCTCTAAACTGTTCGTTTACCATTTTCTATTCCCGATTTCCTATAGGTTTAATTAAACTGAAATGATAAGATAATCACAATCGGATCAAAGAATAATTATTTATTCACAATCACAATCACCGATTTTCAAACCTAGGCAAAGGCAGCAATAATTAAGGATAATAAACTGTGAATCTGTCGTCATTAGGGTTTTTTCGCAACTTAAATAAAACCAATCAGCAATTTGCTGTAATTGGTTTAGGACGCTTTGGTCGTTCTGTTTGCTCAACTTTACACAAATTAGGTCATGAAGTGTTAGCAACAGATATTGATGAAAAACGTGTATCCCAAGCCTTAACAGAAGAAATAACAGGTCATGCTTTACAACTAGACTCAACAGAACCTGCTGCACTTAAAGAAGCAGGTATTCTGGAGTTTGATACCGTAATTGTCGCAATTGGTAATTATATTCAAGAAAGCATCATCACGACTTTAAATGTCAAAGAAGGTGGTGTACCGAATGTAGTCGCTAAAGCTTCTAGCGAAGTTCACTGTAAATTATTACGAAAAGTTGGTGCGGATAGAGTTGTGTTCCCCGAACATGAAGCTGGTTGTGCTTTAGCTCAACGACTAACGAAACCAGCGATATTGGATACATTTGACCTCGACCCGGAAAATAGTATTGTTGAAATAACTATCCCTAAAGAATTTCACGGTAAAACCGTTGCAGAATTGCAACTCCGTAATCGTTATGGTTTAAACGTCATAGCTATAAGTAATAATAGTAATGGTGGAAAATTTATTATTAATCCAGACCCCAATAAGCGTCTGTCTAAGGGTTCTGCTATGGTGGTGATTGGTCAAAATAAAGATATAGAGCGCTTACCTATTTAACAGTTAACAGTTAACAGTTAACTGATAACTGATAACTGATAACTGATAACTGATAACTGATTTTACAAATCTGGAGGCAAAATCACGTTATCGATGACGTGAATCACTCCATTACTGGCTTTAATATCTGGTTGAACCACGGTAGCATCATTAACCTGTACTCCTGTAGCAGGGTCAACTTTAACGCTAATTGGTCCACCTTCAACGCTTTTAACTTGACCAGATTTTAAATCGGTGGAAAGTACCTGACCTGGTACGACATGATAAGTCAATATCTTGACCAATACTTCTTTATTTTCTGGCTTTAATAAATCTTGTACAGCATCTTGTGGTAACTTCGCAAATGCTGCATCACTAGGAGCAAAAACTGTAAAAGGTCCTTCTCCTCTCAAGGTATCTTCTAATCCTGCTGCTTTCAAAGCCTGAGTTAGCACACTAAACGAAGGATTTGACTGCGCTATGGCAATAATGTCCTGATTTTCAGTTCCTGTGGATGGTTGAGTTGGTTCGGTTTCTGCACCCGGTACTGTTGGAGGTAACCCAGGTGTAGTTTCCGGAATTGGGGCTGGTAGTGGTGCTGGTGCTGGGACGCTTGGAGGTGTTCTATCTGGACAAGCAGCGCGGTTATAAGGACACTCATCTAAAATGCTCGGTCTAGGATTGAGCGCTCCACCGCTTTGCGCCAACAAGGTTTTACTCGGTTTACTGCTCTTTTGCGTCCCTATAGCTGCTTGATTATCGTTAGTTTCAGTACTTAGGGGAACTGTTCGACTGCGGTTATAAGGAGCCTCTGTGAAAACACTAGGACTCGGATTGAGTGCATTGTTTGCTCTGACTGGCAAACCCATCAGTAAAGAAACGCCCGTCACTCCCACAATGCCAGTTAATTTACTCAGCAAGTTGCTGTAATAGTATACCTTCATGTTGATTTCTCTGGCTTTTATTCCACACTTTACATTAAAGACTTATAACATTTTATTAGGCAAAAATCTAACCCGTAAGGTGGGATTTTTATTGCTTTATCACAATGTTGTTGATACATTCTCTGTCAAATTTGATTTAATCCAATCATCGCGATAGCTTCCCTTGCACTACGCGATCGCAATCTACTGCGACATCTCAATTTTGAGAAAGATTTCTCTGTCTGATATTTTGTATTTATTTTAACATATCAAGGTAACTATAGATATTTATCATACATTTAAGCTGAGTAGAGAAAATAGACATAATTTAAATCTAATAAATCCCATAAATCCAGAAATGTTTTAATTCCGATAATTATTTTATTTTTATTTCAACTAACTAATTTTTTAAATCATTTGTTAAATTTATCAAAATGATGTATTAACAAATAAAACGAATTATCAAAAATCTCAAAAGCCTGAAAAACCGGAAAAACTAATTTATCAATGGTAAATGTACATAAGTCGGGTTTTTAGTAGAAATATCTGTAACACCGTTACAACTATTATAAAAACCCGACTTCTCAATCTAAAGGTGTAATCCGTATAATTCTTCTAAATTAGTAGTCAAAGCTATTTAATTACTTTGGCGATAATAGTACGATGACGGGGACTGTTAGGAGTAATTATCGGAGTTTGGAAACCAGCATTAACTAAAGCTTCTGTAATGTCTAAAGTAAAGTATTGATCTAAATAAGGTTCAGTACTTTTGAGTAAAGTAAAAACATAAGGTGGCATTTGCTGATAAGCTTTACTTTGGGGATTCATATCCATAATTGCCAAATAACCATGAGGACGCAATAATCGTCGCGCTTCTGTAAATATTTCTCTACTTGCAGATTGGGGTAATTCGTGACAAGTTAAAAAAATTGAAACTAAATCAAATGCAGCATCGGGTAAACCTGTAGATTCCGCTGCTCCATGAACCCAATTAATATTAGCTTGACGCTGTTGTGAACGGTAGTTAGCTACTGATAGAAAATAAGCAGATAAATCTAAACCTGTAACTTTGGCTTGGGGATAAGTTTCTTGTAAAGCAAAAGTACTTAAACCGACACCGCAAGCTAAATCTAAAATATCTTGTGGTTGGGGAATTTGTGAAAAAACAATATTGTGAAAAGAACTGCGTAATTTTGAATCTCCTGCTAATTCACCAGTTTGATTAAATAGTGTAGAGTGAACTGTCAAAGCTGCAACTTCTAATTCTAAAGCGGGTTTCCAACCGAGATTACCTTCTTCATAAGCATGGAAGGAAGTGAGATAATAATCGGGATAAGAAAGACTGGGATTTTCTACCTTCTTTATTTCACTTTCCCAATCAACAGCTTTCATTTCTTCGACTTGTTTTTTCCAAGGTACACCAATTCTTTCTCCGCGTTTAACCATCATTTGACGGGCTTGATGTTTGGCTATACTGTACAGTGGCTTAATTTCTAATAATCCATTAATCAAGCGTGTAGATAGTGGAACAGTGTCTTTTGTCGCGATAACCATCAGTAATATTAACTAATTTACTTGTTGATTTTGAAATTAGGAAAAAGTGTATCTGTAAGAATAATAAGCTTTGCAGGTAATTATTGACTAAGTTGAAAAGAATATTAATAGGGAATGGGTAATTGGTAATGGGTAATGGGTGATGGGTAATTGGTGATGGGTAATTAAATCTGTGAAATCCCTGGTGGGGAATTGGGAATAAATCATTAAAACTGTGAATCAAGGATTAACCTTAATCCTTAACTGAACCGTATTGCGCTATCAGGTGCCTTGAAGTTGATTTTTTTAATTTTAAGCACAAGGGCTTGAAGCCATTCCCAATTACCAATTCCCAATTACCAATTACCCATTCCCCATTTTTATTCTTTTGGTTTCAATGCTAATAACATTTCCATTTGTGTGAGAGATTTATTGGGACTAGTTGCGGTAACACCGATTCCGCGAATTGAGTTGAGGATTGCGGTTGTTTCTGATGTGGGTGGGGAAAAACGATTGACGAATGGGATGGCTTTTTCCATATCTATATACAAGTAACCGCCGTTTTCTTTTGGTAATGTTGCGCTGATGCCTTGAAAAGTTTCGTTGCTGTTGAGGGGTTGAAATGATTTATCACTTAATATTTCAGCAATAGGGCTACCGAGGGCTAACAGAGCAGTATTATTATCTAACCAACTGTGGGCTAGTAATGCACCTTGTCCGGGGATTTGCCATTCGGTGATGATTTTACCGTTGATATCTTTTTGGGCTATTTGGATTGATTGGGCTTTGGCAAGATTATCTAACTTACTCAATGTTGCTTCCGCTGTTTTGCGATCGCTAGTATGAAACAAAAATGCACCACCGAAACCAACTTGTTTTAATAATCCTTCTTCTACAGGAATAGCAGCGATACCAAATTCCCCATCCATCCAGCCAAAAATATCTTGATCTAAGTCTAAATCGACTGATTTTAATTGTCCCCTGGCTTGTTGAAGGATGACATTAAGTTCAGGAGCGTCTTTTGCTTGTTCGACAAAAGCTGTCCACCATTTATTAATACCTCCTCCACTAATTAGAGCGATGGTATTTTGGGGAAGTTGGGACAATACTTTACCATTAGTTTTTTCGTAGTGATATTTGACTAATTGGGAATCTAAGTTGGCGTTTGCTTTCATCCGCAATCCGCTATCATCAACACCAATACCGGCAACCACGGATTTTACCTGTTTTAACTGTTCCAAGGTTTGCGCTGGTAATCGGGTTTGCTGATTATTGGCAATTAAATTCTTTACCATACCTGGGTAATCAGGTACATAAATTTGTGCCAAGGTATTCTCTAAATTGAGATTATTCCCCATAACTTGGGAAGCACCTGATTTACTTAAAAAAGAAGGTTCTCCTTTTGATGTGTCGATTGCTTGCTGTACTGCATTTTGAGAAGCAGAAAATAATACACGGTCATTTAAAATGGTGCTGTATGTAGAATTTGTTGTACTTTTGGTTTCTTGAATTTTCTGACCTTTATAGTCGATTTCGGTGCTTTTAACGTCTTTTTGTTGTTTGAGTTTGTTGGCAAAATTTAAAGCTTGTACTTTGTCTTTGATTCCTACTACCATCAAGATATTCGGCTCTCCTGATGCTGAGGGACTATCTTGTACTGGTTGGTTTTTTTGTGGGGGTAATACGGCTACCATTACACCACCAACCCAAGGTTTTAAATCTTGCTCGTAAGAAATACTATTATCACTTGACAAATTGTCATTAAAACTCTTTAAACCGGATGCGATTATTTTTTGAGCTTCGGGAGTACCAAATTGTTCCAACTTTGACCAAACTGTTGAGTCTGTGGCAATATAAGTTGCCATCATCGCATCATCTGGAACTAGTTTGGCACTAGCGGTAGCATCGGCAATTCCTCCTGATGGTCCGCTTTTTAAGTATAAATAAGTCGCTATACCACCAACTAAAATGATACCAGCACCAATTACCGGAATTAAAAACTGAAGCTTGAGTTTAGACATTTTTTGGATTATTTTTTTTCATAAGTTGGCAGTAATGAAATAAAAAGTTAGGCATTGCTTATCTAATATCAGTTATCAGTTAAGGTTTGAGAGTCCCCTTCCTTGGTATATGGTGTTTGTTCACATAGGGAGCAACCAATATGTCATAAAGGACACGCTTTATTGATAACTGTTTACTGATTTACCTTTAATACTTCCTATTTCATTGTTTAGATTATCGGGATTTACTGATAAAATTAGTAATTCTATACACCATCGATTTCTAAATTTGGCAAAATTTACATCAACAACAATGCAATTTTGAGTAACGGTGACAAATTATTCTAATCTACATAAAAAATCTTTCCCAAAGTCTTTATACTCTAGGAAAACCATTTGAGACGTAAAATAAATAATGCGGACACGCTCTTTCTAACAGACCCCAACTGAACTCCCCATAAATGCCTTTAACCTTTAACCTTTAACCTTTAACCTTTTACGGTCAATAGATATAGATGTTACAGTCACATTTTGATACGGAAAATCCGCGCCATAAATCTTTTGTATTGCCGGGTGCAAAACCGCAGTACAATCCCGATCGTCCCGGACAGGTCAAGCATATTTTTCTCGATTTAAGTTTGGATATCTCTAACCAAACTGTACTTGGTACTTGTAAAATAACTTTAGCGCCGATACGGGACGGAGTAGACCGCTTACGTTTGGATGCTGTCAATTTAAATATTGAGTCGGTTGCTGTTGCTGGAACCCCACAGAAGTTTGATTACGATGGTCAATATTTAGATATTGAATTGGATTCGCCGACTCAAGTCAATCGACGAGTTGAAATTATTATCGGCTATGGAGTAGAAAAACCCCAGCGCGGGATTTATTTTATTCTCCCAGATGCACATTATCCCGATAAACCTACTCAAGTTTGGACTCAGGGAGAAGACGAAGATTCCCGCTTTTGGTTTCCTTGCTTTGATTATCCCGGACAGTTGTCTACTTCGGAAATTAGAGTCACAGTTCCTAAACCTTTGATGGCAATTTCTAATGGTGAATTAGTCTCTGCTGAGGATGATGGGGAAAATAAAGTTTATCATTGGTTACAAAAGCAGGTTCATCCGACTTATTTAATGACTCTCGCTGTAGGTGATTTTGCCGAGATAAGTGATGAGTGGCATGGTAAACCTGTTACTTATTACGTAGAAAAGCCACGGTCAGCAGATGCTAAACGCACTATGGGTAAAACTCCGCAAATGATGGAGTTTCTCAGCGAAAAATACGGTTATCTTTATGCTTTCCCGAAATACGCTCAAGTCTGCGTTGATGACTTTATTTTTGGGGGGATGGAGAATACGAATACTACGCTGTTAACTGATCGATGTTTACTCGATGAAAAAGCAGCTGTTGATAATCGTAATGCTGAAAGTTTAGTTGTTCATGAATTAGCTCATCAATGGTTCGGTGATTTAGTTGTAATTAAACATTGGTCTCATGCTTGGGTTAAGGAGGGAATGGCTAGTTATTCTGAGGTGATGTGGACGGAACATGAATATGGTTCCCAAGAAGCAGATTACTATCGTTTACAGCAAGCACGTCGTTATATTGCTGAAGATAGTAGTCGCTATCGTCGTCCGATGGTAACTCATGTCTACCGAGAAGCTATTGAACTATATGACCGCCATATTTATGAAAAGGGTTCTTGTGTTTATCATATGTTGCGATCGCAGTTGGGAGATGATTTATTTTGGCGAGCGATTGCGACGTTTGTGAACGATAATGCTCATCAAACTGTGGAAACTATAGATTTATTACGAGCAATTGAAAAAGCAACTGGTCGTAATTTAACGTTTCTTTTTGACCAATATGTTTACCGTGGTGGACATCCCGATTTTAAGGTTGTTTATAGTTGGGATGGTGATGCTAATTTAGCAAAGGTAACGGTTACTCAAACTCAAGTAAGTTCTGATGATAAAAATAATGAAAATTTATTCGATTTAAAAGTTCCTATCGGTTTGGGTTATATCGAACAAGATGATTTGCAAGTTTTTACGGTAAGGGTTGCGGAAAAAGAACAAAGTTTTTACTTCCCCTCAAAGAAGAAACCCGATTTTATCAGCTTTGATGTCGGAAATCATTATCTCAAAACTGTAACTTTGGAATATCCGATACCAGAGTTGAAAGCTCAGTTACTCCACGATCAAAATCCTGTTTCCCGGATTTATGCTGCTAGTGCTTTAGCAAAGAAAAACAGTTTGGAAGCGGTGAAAGCTCTATCAGAATCTTTAAAAAATGATGCTTTTTGGGGTGTACGTGTTGAAGTTGTTAAGCAACTAGGAGAAGTTCAGTTAGACCAAGTTTTTGACGTTTTGATTGAATATTTATCAGATGAAAATCCCTATGTCCGACGTGCAGTAGCCCAAACACTTGGCAAAATCAAAACTAATTCCAGCTATGAAGTTTTGAAAAAAGTTCTATCAACTGGGGATGAAAGTTATTATGTTGAAGCCGCTGCTGCTGCTGCTATCGGTTCGATTGCTGCAACAATGGGAGAAGAAAAACCCGATGAAACCGAAGTATTGCAACTGTTTGAGCATATTTTACAATCAAAAGCCGGTTGGAATGAAGTTGTGAGAAATGGTGCTATTGCAGGTTTATCTGAATTAAAAACTAGTGAGGCTGCTTTAAATTTAATTCTAAATTATACCAAATTAGGTGTACCGCAACCTCTACGTTTGGGAGCAATTCGCGCTTTAGGAAAAATATCTGTTGCTCAAAACAATGTAAATTTAGAAAGAATTTTAGAAAGATTAACCCAGCTCTCTCAAGAAACTTTCTTTTTAACTCAAGTTGCTGTAGCATCTCACTCGGACAAATGGAAACTAAAAAAGCAATTGCAATTTTACGTACTTTAGCTGAACAAACCCCAGATGGAAGGGTACGTCGTTATGCTGAGGAAGAAATTGAACAAGTGGTTAAGAAAACTGCATCCGATGGTGCGGTAAATGATTTACGTTCCCAACTAGAACAACTCAAAGAGCAAAATCAACAACTTAGAAGTCGTTTGGAAAGTTTGGAAGCTAAATCCAGTTGACAGTGGACAGTTGACAGTGGACAGTTCCTAGATTATGGTCTGGGAACTATTTTGACTGCAATGGGGTTTTGATTGAATTTTAGATGAAGTTATTGTAAAATTTGTCACTCTGTGGTTAAATAGCATTCATTTGATGTTTATAAAATATAGTTTTATGCATTTTAAATAAAATTTTCGTAAAGATTGGACTAACTTGGTAATTCTGATAACATTAAGATTACTATTTTAAAGATGTGATAAATTTTCTGTGAAGAGACTAAAGCTGTTTTAGCTAAAATTCACAGCACTATTGATGTTTTTATGTTCCTGGTAAAGGATTATTTATATCTATTTCAAGATTTTGTTAAAGCTTTTGTTCAAGATGTAGTTTTCAGTACTGAGTAAATTAAATCGTTAAAAATACCGCTATTGGAGGAGTATTTTTTTTGAACAATGTACTATTTTAGACGGCAAGAGATTATTCTTGTCGATGTCATGACTAAAAAATTGCGCGTCTAATATTATTGTGCGGGATGGTTAGCAATGCGTAAGCCAGTTTTAACAATTTTTTACCAATATAATCCTTGGAACACTACGATTGGAGGAATACAAACATTAATTAATATTTTTATCAAGTATGCTCCGAAGGAATTTGAGGTCAGACTTGTTGGAACGGCAAATGATAAAAATGAGACTTTAGATAGATGGCAAACCAGAGGATTTCTAGGAAGAGAAATTAAGTTTCTACCTTTATTTGTAGTCGAAGACGATAACGTTAGGGGTGTGGTACCGACAACGGTAAAATATGCCGCTGCCATGATGGGGCGTTGTTATGCTTCTGATTTTATGCATTTTTATAGACTGGAGCCGACAATCGCGACTTTGAAATGGAAAGGGGAAAAGACGCTGTTTATCCAGAACGATATCAAAAAGCAGATGACATCTATAAATGATAAAAATGCAATTTTGTGGCGGAGATTGCCATTGGCTTATTTCGCTTTAGAACGTTTATTGGTCGGACAATTTGACCACATTTACTCATGCAATAGTGACTCTATCTCACTTTATCAACAGCGTTATCCCGATATCTCCGACAGAGTGAGCTTGTTGAACAATACTTTTGACGAAGAGGTTTTTTATCCAGTTTCCGATCAACAACGCGATCGCCAAAGAGGGGAATTAGCAAACAAATTGAATCTTGACGAAAATACCCGTTTTGTGCTGTTTGCTGGTAGACTGCATCCACAAAAAGACCCTTTATTATTAATACGTTCGATCAAAGCATTAGACGAGCCGAATATTCACTTGTTGATTGCGGGTGAGGGAGAATTAGCAGCTAGAGTAAAAAATGAAATTAATTCCTTGGGATTAGAGCAGCGAGTCACCATGCTAGGAATAGTTCGACAACAGGAATTATCTAATTTACATCGGGCTAGTAATGCTGTAATCTTAACCAGCGCTTTTGAAGGATTGCCGTTTGTGGTTTTAGAAGCCCTTGCTTGCGGAACCCCAATCGTCACAACAGAAGCTGGTGACACTCCGAGGTTACTATCTCCCAAAAGTGGGGTTGTTTGTCAAAGGCGAACACCCGAATGTATCGCTTCAGCTTTACGTAAAGTTGCGATGCATCCAGAAAGTTATCCAGTCGCAGAATGTATAAAAAGCGCCCAGCCTTATGCTGCCAGCACTGTAGTCAATCAAGTTTACAGTCAAATGTGGCAACGTTGGGAAAGGCGCTTCAAACAATCTGTTAGTGTTTAACGGTTATAACCATCTTGAGAGCAAAAACGAGCGAAAGATGAAAATTGCAGTAATTGGTGCAAAAGGTCTACCTCCCAGACAGGGCGGAATTGAGCATTACTGTGCGGAAATTTATCCCCGCATGGTTACTCAGGGTCATCATGTAGATTTATTTGCTCGTTCTTCTTATATCGATAGTTCTTGGTTAGAGAACTACTATTTTGAAGGTGTGAAAGTGATTTCTTTACCAGATGTACGGATGAGAGGTGTAGATGCTTTTATTACATCTGCATTGGGAGCATTAGCTAGCACTGGTAATAGATACGACATCATTCATTTTCAGGCTCTGGGTCCATCTTTATTTACAGGATTATCGAGGATTGCCACAAAGTCCAAGATTGTTGTTACCTGTCATGGATTAGATTGGCAGCGGGCGAAATGGGGGAATTTTTCGACTCGTTTGATTCAAATGGGCGAACAGACGGCAGTACGTTACGCTCACGGAATGATTGCGGTTTCTGATGCGCTCAAGACCTATTTTTTACAAACCTACGGTAGGGAAGTAGTATATATTCCTACTGCTCCTGCTAATTATGTAAATTCCGATCCAAATTTTGTCTACGGTACAAAATTAGGTCTTGAGCGGGGACGATATATGTTGTTTTTGGGTAGATTAGTACCGGAAAAACGTCCCGACTTACTTGTGGAAGCCTTTATGAATTTACAACCATCAAACTGGAAGTTAGTTTTAGCTGGAGGTGTGAGTAATACAAAAAATTTTACTGTCAAATTATTAGAGCAAATTGCTCGCGATCGCAATATTGTATTTGCAGGGGAATTGCGAGGAGCGCGGTTAGCAGAAATTGTCCGGGGGGCTGGATTATTTGTCCTACCTTCGGATGTAGAAGGATTACCAATGGCAATGTTAGAAGCGATGCGTGAAGGTATTCCCATATTAGCAAGTGATATACCACCTCATCAGCAATTGATTGGTGAGGAACGAGGTAAGTTATTTGCAGCCGGTTGCTTAGAATCTTGTATTCAAGAACTATCCTGGGCTACCGAAAACTCAACTCATATGGCAGTAATGGCTCATCATGCACAGAATTATGTTTGTGGCAACTATAGCTGGGAATATATTACTAATGAAACTTTGAAATTATATGAAAATCTGCTCGGCTTACCTTCAGAAGTGAATGTGAAAAAATCTGAAAATAATAAACAGTTAACAGTGAGGAGTTAGGAGTGAGGAGTGAGGAGTTAGGAGTGAGGAGTTAAGAGTTAGTGGATAGTGGTTAAGATTCAAGAAGCAACCATCAACTGTCAACTGTCAACTGTCAACTATTAATTATCAACATGGAGAAAGGTATTTCATCCTTACTAATGGTGTTAAAGCGACGAAGCTTACCTACGCTGGCAACTTTTGCAGCGGTGATTGGTGGAGCTGTGGCTTATCTTAGTGTTACTCCGCGAGTTTATCAAACATCTGCGCGGTTGATGCTAATAGGAAAACAGGTGAGTGTTTCTGAATTGGGTAGAGATTTAACTCAGGTTGGAAATGCGACTCCGGGTGGTCCGAGTCCATTGGCTGACCAAGCTGAGTTGGTAAAATCGCAACGGGTGTTGGATAAAGCAATTGAAATATATAATTCTCAATTCCAAGGTACAAATCAGCAGAGTGTTGAAGAAGACAATATAGATACAGGATATTTACGTAAAAATTTGAGTGTGAAAATCGTTCCGGCGACTAATATTCTGCAAATCAACTATGAAAATCAAAACCCAGTATTAGCGGCTCAATTGCTCAATGCTTTATCAACAGCGATGGTTGAGTATGATATTAAAGCTATTAATTCCGAAGCGACAAAAGTTCAAGAATTTTTAGAAAATAAACAACTGCCGATAGCAACAAAGAAATTGCAACAAACGGAAGCGGCAGAAAATCAGTATAGACAAGCCAGCGGTATTGTTGCATTTGACGAACAAACCGAAGCTTTGGTAAAGAATTTAGCATCTCTCGAAGAGCAAGAACGAACTTTGAGCGCTTTACTCCAAGAAGTGCGATCGCAATCCGCTTCTTTACGAGAAATAACCAATGCGGATAATTTGAGCAATGCTTATTCTGCGGTACGCAGTGGTTCAGATGAAGAATTAGTAAAAATGCGAGCAGCTTTAGCAGAGTTGGAACGTCAATTGGTAGAAGTGCGGTTGCGGTTTACTCAAAATCATCCCCAAGTCATAGAGTTAGAGGAAAAACGCAATGCTTTCCGTCAGATGTACCAACAGGAGTTAGCTCAAGTATCATCGACAAATCAAGCAGTTGCTTCCAACAAGATAGCGAGCGATCAACTTTCTCAACAGTTAACTTCTGAATTAATATCCAAAGAAGTTGAACGTTTAGCAATTGAAAATAAATTAGCAACTGTACAAACACAAACATCGAATTTACAAGCTCGTTTAGCTCAATTACCAATTAAACAGCAGCCTTTAACAACACTTGTGCGTCAACGGGAAGAAGCTGCGGCAAGTTTAAAGTTTTTGCAAAGCAAGTTGGAAGAAGCAAGAATTGCTCAAGCCCAAAAGGTAAGTAATGTCCGAGTGATCGAATCAGCAACAGTACCAAATTCACCAGCATCGCCGAAAAAATCGGTAGTTTTGGCTTTAGCGACGATTTTTGGTGGTGTTTTAGCGAGTGGCGTGATTTTACTCTTAGAATTGATGGATAACACCTTAAGAGACCCAAGAGAAGCCGAAGAATTACTCAATTTACCATTATTGGGAGTATTACCGCGTTTACCTGTTAAGACTTTGGTTTTAGAACCCTCAGACAGATTTTTAGACCAAATTGGTTTGGTAGAACCCTACCGAATGCTATTCAAAACCTTGGAGTTTCGCAATGATGCTGTATTGCACCTGATTGTGGTTAGCAGCACCATTTCCGGTGAAGGTAAATCTGTGGTAGTTTCTCACCTAGCCGCAGTTTCTGCAATGTTGTCTCGAAAAACACTGATAATCGATGCAGATTTACGCAGACCAGCACAGCATACTCTATTCAATTTACCACCGAAGCCAGGGATTACTGAAATAATTGAGGGTAAAAGAAGCTTTGTTGATGCGATACAAAAGACAGATGTAGAGAATTTAGATATTCTAACTTGTGGTGAACTCCACGGAAGACCTTCGCAATTGTTAGAGTCTGTAGAAATGAAATCGATTCTAGAATCAGCGCAGAAAGAATACGATTTAGTTATTGTAGATACTCCACCTTTAAGTGCTTGTGCGGATGCATCAACTTTGGGTAAACAGAGTGATGGAGTTGTTTTGGTAACACGTCCGGGCTTTACTAACAAAGAAATATTGCAAAGAGCGGTATCAGAATTGACTAGTAATCAAATATCGATTTTAGGAGTAGTAGTTAATGGAATGTCCAATCTGACAGAAGAATATTATCGTTATCCGGTGAAAAGTTATCAACCGACAAGATATTTGACTCCGGGGGGAAGAAGATAAAGATGTTAACAAATAAACAGTTCAACAGTTCTTCTTACCTGTCATTTTTAGTAGGATTGGCAGGAGTTGGAATTGGTGTAGCTGTGGGATTTGGGGCTGGTGCAATACCCGTGGTGGTAGGTTTGCTTTTGGGTGTAGTAGCGGTACTCATATTCTTTTTTGCTCGATTTGAACAAGCGGTATTAACTTTATTAGTATTACGTAGTTCTTTAGATCCTTTTTCTGCACAGCAGGTACCTGCGGCTTTTGCAATTGGTTTGGATGGGTTAACAATACTTTATGTCATAGTTCAAATATTAATTGGAAGAAAGGTTCATACAGATAAATTCTTCTGGGTTTTTGCGGGATGGGTAGGGTTTTTAGGAATATGGGTAATTTTACCAATAGTCGGTTGGGGATTATTAGGAAAAACCTATTTACTAGATGGAATTAGAGAATGGACGCGGATATTTTCTTGGTTAATGGTATATTTGCTGGTGATGCAATTAAAAGGGAAAATTCATCCACAAAAAGCAATTTCTGCCTTATTTTTTAGTCTTTTTATCCCACTGACAGTAGGATTATTACAGCTTTTTGTACCTTCACAGCTACCTCGGATACTAGCTTGTCCAAATTGTATTAATTCAACAATTGGTCATCCTAGTGCTTTCGGGAGCTTTTTATTTTTATTTATTTGTTTAACTTTATGGAAGTTAGGACAAGCACGCAACCGCTGGGGATGGATGACGTTATTAGGTTTAATTGCTTTTCTAATGGTAATGAGTAGGTCATTAACCAGCTTATTAATGTTTTCTGTATTTATAATTGCTTTAATCGCGCCAAAATTAAATTTATTAAGATTAATTGGAGGAGTTTTATGTATTGTATTAATATTTTACCTATTTGCAAGTACAGAATTTGGGCATGAAAAGCTAAATGCACTTTTGGAAACACCATTATTTAATCCAGATTTAGATATATCTCGAACAATATTATTATCATTTGGAGATGGAAACAGCGCCAATTGGCGAATTGCTCAATGGTCATTTTTAATAGATGCTTGGAAACAATCACCGCTTTTAGGATACGGTTTGGGTACTAGTCAATATATAACTTATTTTCAAAATTATGCTCATAATGATTACCTGCGATTTCTTGCAGAAACTGGAATTATCGGATTTGTCAGTTTTATTGTATTTCTGGGAATACAAATGCTTAGGTTAGTTAAAATTTTGCAGTCTTCTCCTATATTAAGTCAGCGTCGCAAACTATCATCAATTATGATAGCTATTTTTGTGGCGATACTTGTAGGAATGGCGACTGATAATGTTTGGAATCATACAACTTTGTTTTTCTACTGGAGTTTGTTATGTGCAGTAATAGGTTGGGAATCAAAATACTAAAAAAATATCAATTTACTTTTTGCAGCTAAAGAAACAAGATGAAAACGTTTTTTTGTAAATATTGGGAGTTGATAATATGTCATTTGCTTATAAAGTATCTGCTTGGAATCGCAAACGTAAATGGGAATCGTTTCTCAAAGAAATTAAACCAACTGCCGAAAGTACTATTCTAGATATTGGTTTTAGTGAAGAAGAATATAGCGATACAGATAATTTTTTAGAAAAACATTATCCTCATACAGAACAAATAACGGCTTTATGTTTGGAGACACCAGAATCCTATCTTCATGCGCGAAAAAACAGAGATTTTCAAGTACCACAAGAAGCAATTGCATTAAAAAACAAACAAGCTTCTAAAAAATATCCCCAGTTAGAAATTATTACATATGACGGCAAGACTTTTCCATTTGCTGATAAAACGTTTGATATTTGTTGGTCAAATGCTGTTTTAGAACATGTAGGAAATCATCAAGAGCAAATATTTTTTTTAAAAGAGATTAAAAGAGTAGCAAAACAGTCATTTATTACAACTCCAAATAGATATTTTCCCATAGAAGTTCATACACGTATACCTTTATTACATTTCTTACCAAAGAAAGTATTTGACCGTTTTCTTCACTTTATTGGTAAAGGATGGGCTGCTGACGAATATATGTATTTGTTGTCATTAAGTGACTTATGTAAACGATTAGAAGCTGCAAATATTACTCAATACAGAATTATTAAAAATAAATTACTGTTTTTCATCCTTGATTTTGTGGTTATCTTTGACAATGATTAAAAGATGAAAAAGGGAAAATGAGAGATTTAGAAAAAATAAATGTCTATTGACTATGAGCCAACAACTAATAAATTCTACCAATATTCCGCAGGGAGAGTTAATCAATAAAAAACATCCTTATAAGATTACTATAATTCATCCGAGTGCGGGTGTGAATTGGAGTGGTGGTTCGGAAATTTTTGCGATTGAAATGACTCGTCGTCTGAGTAATTACTTTGATGTAGAGCTTTTGAGTGGTGCTGATTGTGGTGAATTCTCTCGTTTGTCTGGGGGTATTCCTCGCGCTTATACTTATGATTTTATCAACCAATCCTTGATTAAAAATTTAGTCCATCGCTTTGCAAATCATCCTGAAATTATTATTGAACATTTAACTAATTTCTTCCCTTGTGTCACTCGTTGTTTATTTAATTCTAGGGATTTAATATTTCCTTGTAATGATTATGGTGGGTTAGCAATTGCTGCTGCTGTACGTGCTATTAAAGGTACTCCCATACTTTATACTGAACATAATAGTTTATTAGCAGAGGGAAAATGTTTAAAACGCAATCTGCTTTTTTCTCCTGATAGTTTAGTAGTTTACGATGAAAAAACTGCTGCATTTGCTCGTAATATTAAACCAACACAAACAGTAAATATTATTTCTAATGGAGTTGATTTAAAGCAGTTTACTCCTCAAGGAAATAAGATAGATTTTGGTTTAAATCAACCAGTTATATTGTGTGTCGCTTCTTTAAATCGTAATAATCATAAAAGAGTCGATTTAGCAATTAACGCAGTTTCTCGTTTATCTCAAGCTAGTTTATTACTATGTGGAGATGGACTTGATAAAACTTATTTCCAAACACAAGGAGATAAATTACTTGGTTCAAATCGGTTTAAAATATGTACTTTTCCTTTTCAAAAAATGCCAGAAGTTTATCGTAGTGCGGATATATTTACACTTCCTTCTCTCAATGAACCCTTTGGTTTCGCTTATATTGAAGCAATGGCAAGTGGTTTACCAGTAGTTGCAACAGATGACGAAATGCGTAGTTATATTGTTCGTGATAGCGGTATTTTATGCGATGTGACAAACCCAGAGATATACGCTGATGCATTATCTCAAGTTTTAACAAAAATCACAGAAAATTGGCAGCAAAAGGCGATAAATAATGCTTTAAGATTTAGTTGGGATGCAATTGCTTTAAAGTATCGTGATGTGATTTTAGAAGTAATTAAAGACAGGTTAAAGGTTAGAGGTTAAAGGTTAAAGGTCAAAGGTTAAAGGTTAAAGGTTAAAGGTTAAAGGTTAAAGGTTAAAGGTCAAAGGTTAAAGGTCAAAGGTTA
>JAAUSO010000161.1 GCA_012033205.1 Richelia sp. SL_2_1
TAAAGTTAAAGGTTAAAGGTTAAGGTTAAGGTTAAAGGTTAAAAGGTTAAAGGTACAAAGGTTAAAGGTCAAAGGTTAAAGGTTAAAGGTCAAAGGTTAAAGGTCAAAGGTTGGTAATCAACAACTATCAACCAACAACTATCAACTGTCAACTTCCTTAATTACATCATTGATCGGATGTTGTTGATCATCAAAATCTAAAGAAACTTCGCAGCGAGTCAAAGGAAATGGTTCTAACATTTTGCCATTTTCTTGACTTTCCAATCTCCACCACAGAGTTTGAACTACAACTTCTTTACCATCAACTAAATCAAAAGTGATTTCACCAAGGTTATTTAAACCGACAATTTCTGTACCATGTCCCTTTTTACTAATATAATCGCCATAATTTCTTGCCATTGATAAATACTTTTCTAAAGCTTGTTTACGATTTTCTTTTGGTAATGGAGCAATTGCGGAAGTAGTTTCAATCTTTTCAGCTTTGAATTCGCTTAATTGTTCGTCTTTAGCTGCGAGAAAATCAATTCTATACCACCATTCGGGTTTTTTTGTGATTTCTACACTGCGAAACATATTTCTTTGTTTAACTAAATCAATTATTCCGGGATTACCTTTAATTTTTAAAGGAATGCGTTGAAATACATCTTCAACAAGAAGAGAAATATTCCCAATTTCTGATTCTTTTCCTTGTTGATTTCCCCATCCTAATACTTCTGCTGTTGGTAAATCGCTACTAACTCCAATGGGGACAAAACCTTTTTTGTGTGCAGAATGACTACCACCCATACCGCTGACTTCATTCTTAAATGAACTGCTAGTTAATTGAGCAACTACTAATTCACAATTAACTGGTTGAGAACTTTCAAAAGGATGGATTGCTGAATATTGTAAACGCGCAGCAAAACTATAATGAACATCACCAGATAAAAACACTACACGACTTTTTGAATTAGGTAATGCTCGTAATGCTAATTTAGCAAGCATTCTTTCAAATGCAGTTTCATTTAATGCCCAAGCTTCAGTATCAAAACCCCAAGCTGCATTACCAATTTTCTCATAAAAACTTTTAGCAATTTTTTGAATGTTTTCTACAAAAGGTACACCAATAAACGGACTTGGAGACACAATAAAAGTAACTTTAACATCATCCCGACGCAGTAATTTTAATATCTGTTCTTCGTAACCTTCCTGACTAATAAGTGCGGGAAAATCAAATTCTTTACCGGGAAATTCTCGCCAAGTGCGGGTATCAAGTAATATAACTTCATAACCGGGACCATTAACTATATAGTGCCAAGTCAAGGTAGCATCGAAATGAGGTAATTTGTTTGAATTCTGTTGAATCTCAATAACACTCGGTAAACCGACACAGCGATTAATTTGTAATTCACAAGTGGTATTCGTACCACCACTCACTGACCAAGCGACAGCAGCTTTGAGTAATGCTTCACCTTTGGTATCTTTTTCAAACTGTTCTGGTGTATTACCCCAAGCCTGACAAATAGTATAAGCTAACATCCCATTTTGTAAAACCCGTTTTCCCAAAGGTTGATTGAGAATACGGGAACACCAAGCCATATTCAAATACCAATCATCGGTAATTTCGTGGTCATCGAATATCATATAAGTGGGAACATTTGCTAAAGCACGTCTAACGTTTTTAAGAGTTGACCAAAAATCTTTAATATATTTAACTTCTTGATCGTAAGCTTTCTTTTCATCATTTTTAGCTTCCCAATGTTCGGAATTAACATCTATAAAATCGGGGAAAAAATCAGCATCAATCCACAGTACATCACTCCAAGCAAATAAATACATTGCCAAATATTCGCCATAAGTAAATAGATGACTTTTAGCAAGATTTGTCAGATTACTAAACTTACCAATACTTGCCGTAAAACCAGCGATTTTTGTTGCTAAATTATTGCGTTTTCCCGGTTGTAATTCTTCTAAATTTTCAACATCCGGTAACTTTTCCGACCATCCTAAAAGTGTTTCTCCTGCATCCATTAACATAAAAAGTAATACATCAGCAACATCATCAGCATAAATTTGGTCTCCTGTTAAAAACAGTTGATGAGGTCGTTTTTGGGAGTCTTTTTCCAACGCTTCTTTAATCATCTTATCCACAGCAACAAGTGCATCCAAACTTTCACCGTGGGGTTTACGACAAGAACCGTGAATGATGCGTAAATCTTTTAAATCTTTTGGCGGTAATGCAAAAGAAGGTAATTTATATAAAGAATAAGTAATATCTTCAAGCGTTCCCTCAGTAGTTAATATACCCGGACTATTAAGTAATTCTCCATTACCAAAATCTAAATCGTAGAGATAATTTTCGCCATTAATAAGTACATTTGATGAAGCCTTCGCAGTCACAGCAACAACGTGTAAATTAATGCCAATTCTTGCCGTAGTTCTAGTACTTTCAAATAAGAAATTATGATTTTGGTCGAATATTGTTAAAGTGACATGACGACTTGCTTTTAAAGCCACCCATACAGTTACAGAATCGGCTTCAGTACGTCGTAAAATTGGTCCAGCGAGAACCAGCGGCAATTTATCAAGACGTTCTCTTAATGGTGTCCATCCCATATAACTGTTTTCCTATCTACAGTTTCTTCTTCAAGTTATAACTGTTTTAAGTTCAATGGGAATGTTAAATTAGGATTAATCTGGCGCTTTGTTACCGCGTCTATACAGACGAAACCCAACGAAGGTGGGTTAATAATTTAACAAACCACAATAATTAACCTTATGGCAATTCTCCAAAGTAAAAACTTATTAATAGGAGATATTCACTGTCTTTTTGGCTATCAAAGACAATACAATGATTCATTCACATCATTGTTATCGCTAGAGCCTTTAAGCGAATTTGAACGGCAAGAACTTTTACAAATTAGGACGGATTTTGATAATTATATTATTGAAAGTAAAGTTATAGAAGGATTAGTCAAAGCTTTAACAGTCTTTCCATTGATGCGGTTAGCTGGCTTTTATCGCTCTCCTATCAAAATTGCTTTAGAAGAGAATATTGCCGATATAGTTATTGAAGACGAAGATACAAAAGTTACAGGTAGGCTGGATATCTTAGCTATTAATAAAACAAAATTAAACGCAGCGAAATTATTTTGGGTTCTAGTAATTGAATCTAAAAATAGCGGTATTGATGTCTTCGAGGGTTTACCGCAATTGCTTACTTACGCTTATGAATGTTTAGAACATCAAAAATCAGTTTGGGGTTTGACTACAAACGGAAGGGAATATCAATTTGTGTATATTCAACAGGGAAATCCTCCCATATATCAGTTAATGCCATCATTAAATTTGATGGAATCCGAGCGAGCGGTTGAGTTGTTACAAGTTTTGAAAGCGATTTGTCAGTTGGGATAATGATAAGATAACTGAGTCATATATTTAAGTAAGACTAATGCAGAAAGTCACAATCACTTTAGAAGATGACATCTTGCAATTTGTAGATTCTCAGTCAAAAGGTAATCGTAGCGCCTATATAAACGCACTTTTAGCAGAATATCGTCGTCGTAATTTAGAATCGCAAATGATTACCGCTCTACAAGAGGATGCCCAAGACTCAGAGTATCAAGCTGAAATTGCAGCTTGGGATGCTGTTGTAGGAGATGGGATTAATGCCTCAGAATAACTTAACGTATCGACGAGGAGAAATTCGTTGGGTAAAACTCGATCCAACAGTAGGGGCTGAAGCGCAAAAAACACGCCCTTGTCTAATAGTTCAAAATGACATCATGAACCAATATGGGCTATTAACTATTGTGATGCCCTTTCGACCCGGAAGTAAAGAAGCTCCTTATATAGTGAATGTTAAACCAACTCCTGCAAACGGATTAGATAAAGAACGTTTTATTGATGTAGGGCAAATTCGCGCTGTAGATTACCGTCGTATTTTAGGTAAGCTTGGTGAATTAGAAGAAGAATATTGGGAATCTATACGTACTGCTTTAAATATTGTTACGGGATTTGGACTGTAAACCTTGGTTGAAAATGGGAGACGTTGTAGAGACTTAAGACTGCTGATTTTCTACATTTCCTTTACCAACCAACGACGAAACAATTCCACAATAATACACAACCGTCCCTGAGTATCTTTAACAACATCATGGTTTTTTAAAGTTTTGATTGCTGCTTGTAAACTTTCCTCGTCAAAACCTTCTTTAGAAACTTCCCCCATAACATCCTCATAACTCAACCCCTGTGGATGCGGTGCAAGTACCCGAAGTATAGCTTGTTGCCCTTCCGCTCCCTGGGCTGCTTGACTCCAAACGCCATCAAAATAGTAGCGTCCCCGTTTAAAGAACTCAGTATTATTAACAACTGCTTCCACATCTTCCACCGTGAAAATCGAGTCGCGCTTTCGTCCCATTTCAAACACTTGGTCATTGTAACGGCGAACTAGCACAAAGCCAATTAATTGTACTAAATAAGGTTGTCCGTGGGTGAATTCGTAGATTTTATCTAATGCTTCCGGCTTGTAGTCGAGAAGAAAATCTTCTTGTGAAGACGTTACATCTGGAGACGTTATATATAACGTCTCTACATTATTATCTGAAAATTCTACGGGATTAGCAAGGATTTGACGGGTAACAGCAGGTTCCATAAAACCCACATGAATGGGAATAACACTAGCGAAGAAGGGTTGAAAATAATCTGCTGTCATCTCCTCTAAAGTATGCAAACCAGCAAATGCAAAAGCAACTTGAGAATTCATTTGCAATAATCCCCGCAGATAACCAAGAAAATTTTCAGAAATTTTTCCTGCTGCAATTAATTCTTCGATTTTCTCAAACTCATCAATGGCGATAATTAAACCTTGTAGAGATGTTTCATGCAATTTCTCCACAACCTGTTTCAAATATCTTTCAAAAGTACGTTCGGGAAGCTTAAGTAACTTTTCATCATCCGGAGGTGGAACATTTACAGCTTCGGAAACAGCATCACATATCGCCATCAAAACTTCCCCAACTCCCTCAGAAATGTTGCCAGCAATTAACATATTGACGTAAGCTAGCCTTACTCCCGAACCTACAGAGTCAGCAGCATTTCGTAAAATCGAAGTTTTACCCATGCGCCTGTGACCATAAATTACCACAGATTGTAATTGCTCACCTCTCAACCATAATTCTTCAAGCTCTCTCATCACCTCTTCTCTGCCGACGAATTTTTCCCCCATAACCGGATCGCCGATAATGTAGGGATTGCGGATGGGTTGGGCAATGGTGACTTCTCCTACCTCACCAGCTATTTGCAGTAAAGCTTTTTGCCAAGTTTCAGCTATATCAATGATCAGTCCTCGTTCTGCTTGGGGTAGAGTTTGGGAATTATTTAGGATGTTGGTAAGTTCTCCTTGAGCGTGGTTGAGAGCAAAGGCACGGGTTGCACGGGATACGCTGCGTTTTAGAAGTTGAGCATCTTCTACAACGCGGTGCAACTTAGAAATTGCCTGCCAAGTATTTGGGCGTAAAAGGTTTTCCTGGGACGATTGTAGAGACGCGATATATCGCGTCTCTACAAAGATTCTGGCAATATCATCAAAATCTTTTGTTCCTTGAAAAATTGTAAGAGTTTGGGCAAGGATGTACATCTCCTCGCCATAAAGGATAGAACGTACAACTGCAAAAGCTTCTTCTGCTTGGGCTGGTTTTTTTTCGTGGAGATACCAGAAACCAGCAGCAGTTGCACGAGCGGGGGTATCTAAACGTGTTTCTGTTGAGAAACGATTCTGTAATCCTAGTTGCCAGTCAGTAGTTAAAAAGGGTATACCTTGAACAGCTTCAGATTTCAGCTTTTCATTCAAATCAGCAGATACAAAATGTACTAATTTCCAATCAAAAGGTGCTTCAGCTAATCGAGAGACACGGTAAATAATATGTTCGGAAGGAGTTTTGGCAAGTACTTGATTAACTGCTTGAACAACAGGAATAAATTGTAGTGTGTAAGCAAGTAACTGATTAGTATTGTATAAACCTGTTTCCCAATCCAATTGCAGCCATTTTTTTAAGCGAACAGAAAGTAATGGTATTGGTAGTGAAGTAATGCGTAAAAAAACTAAGCTACCTTTTTGAAGATATTGGATATTGAAAAATAAACCAATCAACCAACTTTCTGGACGCAGAATAGCCACGCCACTAGCCACGCCACTAGCCACGCCTAAAGCCACGCCAAAAGCCACGCCAAAAGCCACGACAAACCAATTAATTGGAACACCCATTTGCTCTAGAAGTTCACTCAAAGCCGGTGGCGTGACAATTGTTAATAATAACCCTTGGAGAAACAAATTACGCTGAACAGCATTACGCCAATTCATTTCCGCTTCCGGAATATACCCACCCCCAAAAGTATCCACATACCACCGCAAAGCTTGGGGGAAATAAAACACCCAATACAATAAGAGCAAGTAATCTAAAGGATTCCACAAAGAGAGAGGACGTTTGAGTTTTGGCGCTAAATCTAGAAGCGGTACGGGGGTTTCTTGGGTCATTTTTGGTTTTCCGCATACCGCGCATAAGTTCGATAACACATTTGCATAATTTCCTTGGGAAAACCACCGCAGTTTCTTACAATTTCTATAATTTCTTTTTCTGTAAACTGAATCGGATTATTTTTCAATCGATAATGAATAAAATCGCGAACAGTAGCTTCATCCCAAATTTTAATCTCTTCCTCAAGACAAATATTTTGAAAGGGCGAAACCATCCCAATTTGATTACTATCGGGAAAAAGTTGATCTAAAGAAGTAGAAGCAGCGACAACTAAACGTAAAGGCGCATCATGTCCATTCGCCAAACCCCGTAATTGTCCCCTTACCTGATTTGTAAAGCCATCCCAAGTCATTTTTTCGATTTCATCAAGTAAAAGCAGCAATTGGGGACGTTGTTTTTGTAAAGCCCTCGTCAAACGAATTCCTTTACAATCTTCAATTCCTATTTCATAACATAAAGCATAGTAGAAATCAGCCTCGTCATAAACTTGGCTCATATCCAAATAAATTGCTTTACGGGGCGGCATCAATTTGGTTTCTGCTTGTTGAGAAATAGCCCAGAGTAGTGAAGATTTACCAATTTCTCTGGCACCAATCAGCGCTACACTACTTCCACTATTGAGCGTCTCAAATATCCGATTAAGTTCTTTTTCTCTACCAAAGAATTTTTGAGAGCTTTTGACTATTCCACTGCGAGGGATGAAGGGATTAGGAATAATTTTGTCAAATTTTGGCTTACTAGAAGCGACTAAGGCTTTTTTTTACGTACAAAACTGGTTTCAGATGCTCTGCAATACCTTGGAGGCGAATTTCTACACAACCAAACTTGTACGCTTCTTCAACGCCACGATTTGCGGCTAAAGCTTTGTAAAAACCAACTGCAAACGCGATCGCGGCTTTGTCTCCAATTGCGTCATTCATGCCAATTACATAGGGAATGTGTTCGGCGATCGCACAAGCTTGAATTTCAGAATAGCAGGCATTTAACAGTACACAATTAACTTGCTCTAGGAACAACTCAAACATCGCCGCTAAAGCATCAGCTTCTACAGGTTGAATTTGCCCTACTTCATTCTCAAAGCAAAGCTCACCTTGATTCGTACCATGCCCAGAAAAATGTATAATCTGCGGCTCAACATCAAATATTGCCTGTGTGATATCCGCAACTCTAACTGACTCTCGCTGTTCTAACTGATACTTTCCTAGTTCCTTGGCAATTCGCAGCCTTTCCTTAATATCTCGCAACTCTTGCCCCAAACGCAGCCGAGAAGCATCACTTGGATCGGCTGCTAAGAATAATATTTTTACGGAAATATCACTATTCATTCGGGCAATAGTCTGAGTTTAGTTACTGATAAAATAACATTATTCCTGAATGTATATAAAAAAGGTGCGTTACACTCCGCGATAACAGCACCTTATAAAACCAATTACCAATTACCAATTACCAATTACCTAATACCGAATCCTCGGATCGACATAAGCATTCAAAATATCAATTAAAATACTCGCTGCCACAACAATTGTGCCGAAAAATATCATGATTCCCTGCACTGTCGGATAATCCCTTTCGCTAATCCCTTGAAACAATCGATTAGCTAATCCTGGCCATGAAAATGTTACTTCGGTTAACACCGCTCCACCCAGCAGCGAAGCAAAGGTTAATCCCAACACCGTAATCACCGGAATCAAAGCATTTCTCAAAGCGTGGGAAACCAAAATCTTCCTTTCTTGAATTCCTCTAGCTCTTGCGGCTTCCACATAATCCGACTGCATAGTTCGTTGTAAATTTACCCGCACAATCCGCTCAAAAATACCACTGAGTAATATTCCCAAAGTAAAGCTTGGCAGAATTAAATATTGGATAGCTGTAAAGAACTGAGCAAAATTACCGCTCAAAAGACTATCTATTGTATACAACCCAGTCAAACCTTCCGGAGAACCCATACTTGCTGGAAAGCGCGTTCCCAAAGGAAACCAACCCAACCAAACAGCGAAGATTAACTGTAGTATCATTCCTGCCCAAAACATCGGTAGAGCATAAGTAATAGTACCGAACAATCTACCACCTAAATCAAGCGCAGTACCCGGACGAGAAGCCGAAATAGTCCCGACTCCAATCCCAACCACCAGAGCGATAACAATTGCAAATACCGCTAATTCCACCGTCGCCGGGAAATACTGCCAAATAATTTCCCAAACTTTTTGCCCGCGACTAGTAGTAGATTCGCCCATATCAAGGACAAGCAATTTACCCAAATATCGAAAATATTGCAACCACAAAGGCAAATCTAAACCCAATTGTGTCCGTAATGCTTCCTTAGCACTTTCCGGCGCACGACCACCTAAAATAGCATCAACAGGGTCTCCAGGGGTGGCTCTAAGCAATAGAAAAACGATAGTAATAATAGTCAGAATTTGCAGCGGAGCCAACAACAAACGAGTTGTAATGTAATACGTTAAAGCTTTTGATCTAGACATAAAATTTTGGATTTTGGATTGAAAGTTAAGAGTTAGGAATTAGGAGTTAGGAGTTAGAAATACAAAACTCAAAACTATTTGACCTTTGACCTTTGACCTTTGACCTTTGACCTTTGACCTTTGACCTCTAACCTTCTTTCTTAATATTTTTATATATCAAATTCTGGGTAGCATCTAATTGCACCCCGGTAATTCCGTTTTGAGCAAATACATAATCTTTACTTTGCCACAAAGGAACATAAGGTACTTCATATGCTAGTATTTCTTGAATTTCTGCAAAGATTTTCTGGCGTTTTTTGGGGTCTTGTTCTTGCCGTTGTTGGTCAATTAGCTTGTTCATTCTTTGACTATAGAAAAACGAACCTTGACTTTGACTTCCTCCTTCAATACATCCTTTTTCTGGAGAACCTTTCTGACAAGATAAAAATGGCTGAATGTAATTATCAGCATCTAAAAAATCAGGATACCAATCAAGTAAAAATGCTGGATATAAACCTTCACGAATATTTTTGAAAGCGGATGTAGATTCTACAGTATTCACGTCAAATACTAGTATTCCATCCATTGTTTTTTGGCAAGTGCTTTCAAAACCAAAGCTGTTAAACTGCGAGTTGCAGAACTAGAAGGGTACCAAATTTCTACCACAGCAGGCTTTTCCTGAGAAAAACCGGCTTTTTTGAGTAATTCTTTGGCTTTTTCGGCATTACCATCACCATATTCTTCTTTAAATACTGGTTTATAAACATCAAAAGTTGTCGGAATCATGCTATAAACTTCTTGCGCTTGACCGTACAACACTCTGTCATATATTAATTTACGGTCAACCATTGCGGCGATCGCCTGTCTCACTTCCGGTATATCTAAGGGTTTTTGATTACGGTTTAGTGTTAAATAACTAACCACGCTACCTTCATTAGGAATTGTTAACCATTTACCTTCTTTGGACATTTTTTCCAAACTGGTAACTTGGTCGGGGTCTAAACTAACATAAGCAACATCTACCCCTTGTTTGCGAAATCCGTTGTACAAATTGACACCACTGCTCAGAATCTGTACATTTACTCCCTTATTAAGGGGTTTTTCTCCCCAATATTGATCAAATACATCAAATGTCAGGGAATCGGTGCCAAATTTAGTTAATTTATAAGGGCCAGTTCCCACAAATTTATTCGGTTCAAATTTCCCTTCACCGATTTCGTAAGCTTTGGGAGACAGTGCAGGAACTCCCGAAAAAGCGAGTAATGAAGGAAAAGCTGCAAAGGGTTGTTTTAACTTAATTGTTAACTGATAATTTCCTGTGGCTTTTACTGACTCTACGGTATCGGAAAGTAAAAAGGAAGGCTTACCTTTATTTTCAATAAAGCGACGTAAACTAAACTCCATCGCCTTTGCATCAAATTTTGTACCGTCATGATACACCACACCCTCACGGATAGGAATCGTATAAATTAAACCATCATCGCTCACACTTGGTAATGCCGTAGCCAATTCCGGTTTGAGTTCCGTGCTTCCAGGTACATAAGTGTAAAGGCGATCGCTCATGTTGTACACCAATGACAGGGAAGATAACTCGTAAGCATCAGCAGGATCAAGAGTACGGGGTTTTGCGGTAGTACCGATGGTAATGCGACCATTTCCAGAAGCAGAAGCAGAGGGATTAGTAACTTGATTATTCGCGCAACTAGAAACCAACAAAATACAAATACACAGCAGAGAGAATAATAATCTAATTCGCCCTTGCCTTCTTACAGATAAGGAAAACAAACTCATAGCAGTAGGAACTAATAAATTAAAATAAGCGGTGAGATATTTTACTATATGTTTGGCAATATCTCTATAGTTTCTTTGTCACTTTTATTAAATCAAAAGTTAGCAATGCTCTAAAAACACAAAAACTTAAAACCAACGAAATTTATCTTAAAATACCGACTGAGTGGCAAGAGGTTTGATAAGCTTTTATCGGGTCTTAGGTTCTAATAAAACTTTGTAGGACTGGTAAACAAGACGGCTCATCAAGTAAATAGGCATACAAATACAAGCGGATATTATATTAGGTTCAAAAAAACAAAGGAAATTTAACCCTTAACCTCTAACCTTTGACCTTTGACCTTTGACCTTTATTTAACTCTTAACAGGATTATAAAACGTGAAATATTTTTTCTTGTCCGAAGGCTGGAATGTAGGTAGAGTATGGGCATTCGACGGACTATGGCAAGTAACCGCATGGCGACGACAACCAGATATTCAACGCTTAAATATTTGTTTGGTAGAAGATAGCGAAGTGATGTGGCTTTATCAGGTTGAAGATGCGATAGTCACAGTGGAAGTTCAGCCATCATTATCCGTGCCGCGAGAGACTCCACCTCAAAATATCGGTCAAGTCGTTTTAAAACGTCTAATTAGTGCCGAACAAGTCATCGAACGTCTAGGGAATGGTTCTGCTAAATGTCAACTGCAAAATATTCACTCGGTTGTAAAATGACATGATTTGCTTGAGTAAAATCATCTGCTTCATCTTGCTTAACCCAATGCCGATGTTCTTCTCACATTAGTCCCTCATCCCATTAAGTTCGCTCCCTCACACATTGAAATTAAAGATTCCGTCTTGGGAACTTTTTGATTTATTTTATACTCTTTATTCAGCAAAAATACTTATAGCTAAAACATGAGAAAGAGTTACTTTTGATCGACATAAGTTTTCTAAACTAGAACCGATTTCAAAAAAGATTGCGACAGAGCAAAGAACGAAACCCTTGTATAATCAGGTTTTGCAATCCAAAATCTCAAATCTAAAATCCAAAATGGTATAAGCCTTATAGGGGCTGCATCCACCGAAATAAAAAAAAAGATATAAGTATTCCCATCTACATTGCTGTTACCGCATATCAGTGTCAAGCCTGCTGTTAACACTCTTGCAAACAGTTCCATGAATAGTTACACTTTTTAAAACATTCTCATTTTTACATGAATAATTCTGCCTCCGAAGAAGTAGTTTCTGAGGAAGGAGAGTTTCATGGGGACTAATGCGTTTCTTACTTAACTATTAAGACGCGCTTAGCCAAAAAACAAAGTCTGCTAATAACAAAAACTCAAAAATTTGTTTGTAAACATAATTATCGAGGAGGAGCGTAGTCAATGGGACTACCTTGGTACCGAGTACATACAGTAGTTCTGAACGATCCAGGACGGCTTATTTCTGTACATCTAATGCATACAGCCTTGGTGGCAGGCTGGGCTGGTTCGATGGCTTTATACGAATTAGCGACTTTCGATCCCTCAGACTCCGTATTAAATCCAATGTGGCGGCAAGGGATGTTCGTACTACCCTTCATGGCACGCTTAGGAGTTACCGAATCTTGGGGTGGTTGGAGCGTTACTGGAGGTACTGCTGTTGACCCCGGTTTCTGGTCATTTGAAGGTGTAGCCGCAGCTCACATCGTTCTTTCTGGTTTATTATTCTTAGCAGCCGTTTGGCACTGGGTTTATTGGGATTTGGAATTGTTCCAAGACCCCCGCACCGGCGAACCAGCTTTGGATTTACCAAAAATGTTTGGTATTCACCTTTTCTTATCCGGTCTGCTTTGCTTCGGTTTTGGTGCTTTCCACCTTACCGGCTTATTTGGTCCGGGTATGTGGATTTCTGACCCTTACGGATTAACAGGTCACATTGAAGCAGTAGCACCGGAATGGGGTCCAGCGGGTTTTAACCCGTTTAACCCTGGTGGAGTTGTAGCTCACCACATCGCTGCTGGTATTGTCGGAATTATTGCTGGTTTGTTCCATTTAACTGTACGACCACCTGAAAGACTTTACAAAGCCTTACGGATGGGTAACATCGAAACCGTACTTTCTAGCTCAATTGCAGCAGTATTTTTTGCAGCGTTCGTAGTTGCCGGTACCATGTGGTACGGTAGCGCTACGACTCCAGTAGAATTGTTTGGTCCAACTCGCTATCAATGGGATCAAAATTACTACCATCAGGAAATTGACCGTCGCGTCCAAGCTAGTCTTGCTAACGGCGCAAGTCTAGAAGCAGCTTGGTCGAGAATTCCGGAAAAACTAGCTTTTTATGACTACGTTGGTAATAGCCCCGCCAAAGGGGGTTTATTCCGTACTGGTCAAATGGATAAAGGCGACGGTATCGCAGAATCTTGGTCGGGACATCCGGTATTCAAAGATGGTGAAGGACGTGTACTAGATGTACGTCGTCTTCCCAACTTCTTTGAAACATTCCCCGTAATTTTAACCGATGCTGATGGTGTTGTCCGCGCTGACATTCCCTTCCGTCGTGCAGAATCCAAGTATAGCTTCGAGCAGACTGGTGTAACTGTCAGCTTTTACGGTGGAGACCTTAACGGTCAAACCTTTACTGACCCAGTAGATGTGAAGAAGTATGCCCGTAAAGCTCAATTGGGCGAACCTTTTGAGTTTGATACCGAAACCTTGAACTCTGACGGTGTATTCCGCACTAGCCCCAGAGGTTGGTTTACCTACGGACACGCTGTATTCGCACTATTGTTCTTCTTCGGTCATATTTGGCATGGTTCTCGGACTATTTACCGAGACGTATTTGCTGGTGTTGACGCTGACCTGGAAGAACAAGTGGAATGGGGTAGATTCGCCAAGGTGGGTGACAAAACTACTCGTACAAACAGAGAAGCCGCTTAATCTCAAAGGCTCCCAACTGGGTTCAAACTACTTCTAAGTAAAGAAGTGTAAAGAATGGTCGCAAAATCCAACTAAAACTCATAGTTTAGTCAAATTACGCGACCATTACCTACTTGTCCTTGGTAAACTAGGATTACAGTCTGATAGTCAGTAGGAATTAATTATATGGAAAGCGTTGCATACATTTTGATTTTGGCACTGGCGATTGGCACCTTATTTTTCGCGATCGCCTTCCGTGAACCTCCTCGCATCGAAAATAAAGAGGAGAAATAATCTAACGCTGAAATGACCGTGAATTCAGTAGATAATCATAACCGCTGCGACCGATATTTAAGGAGCCGTAGCGGTTGTTTTTTGTTTACCGGGAAATCGGCTTGAGAGCAACTCGACTTCTATAGGAAAGCCACTAGGCTACGGAGGAACTTGAGAATATAAATCCATAAGCGAAACAATCAGACGACAAAGGATACTGCGATCGCAAGAATCTAAAATTTAAAATTTAAAATCTCAAATCTAAAATCTAAAATTTTATTGACTATTGGCAATCATTTTATTAGTATTTGATATAATTTAAAATCTGGAAGTTAATGTGTGTTTTAATTGGCTTTTCTGCGCTAGGATAATATTGAATGTAGGTATGAACTCCCAAAACAAGGCGATTGCATATACATCGCTAGGAGGCAAAAATTTTACGGAGAATAAAACCAGGAAACATAAAGCATGGTAAATGTCAATCAGAAACCAACCAATGATATAGGGTTTACTCACGACGATTTCGCGGCTTTACTTGATAAATACGATTATCACTTCAGCCCAGGGGATATAGTCCCAGGTACAGTTTTTAGTTTAGAACCACGCGGCGCTCTGATTGACATAGGTTCTAAGACTGCGGCATATATACCTATACAAGAAATGTCAATTAACCGGGTGGACAACCCGGAAGAAGTATTACAATCCAACGAAACGCGGGAATTTTACATTCTCAGTGATGAGAATGAAGAAGGTCAGTTAACGCTTTCGATTCGCCGCATCGAGTATATGCGGGCTTGGGAGCGAGTGCGTCAGTTACAAACAGAGGATGCCACTGTACGTTCTGGGGTGTTCGCGACTAATCGTGGTGGAGCATTGGTGCGGATTGAGGGATTGCGCGGTTTTATTCCCGGTTCTCATATAAGTACTCGTAAGCCAAAAGAAGACTTGGTGGGCGAAGACCTACCATTAAAATTCTTAGAAGTAGACGAAGAGCGTAACCGGCTTGTATTGTCTCACCGTCGAGCATTGGTTGAGCGTAAGATGAACCGCTTAGAAGTAGGCGAAGTTGTAATCGGTACAGTTCGCGGAATCAAGCCTTATGGTGCCTTTATTGATATTGGCGGTGTAAGCGGTCTACTACACATTTCCGAGATTTCTCACGAACATATTGATACACCTAATAGCGTGTTCAATGTCAACGATGAATTGAAGGTAATGATTATTGACTTGGATGCAGAAAGAGGAAGAATTTCTCTATCTACCAAGCAGCTTGAACCCGAACCTGGTGACATGATTAAAAATCGGGATGCGGTATTTGATAAAGCAGAAGAAATGGCTGCTAAGTTCCGCGAACAACTGTTGGCTAAAGAGCAGGGTATAACTCTCGAACCAGCGGCTGGAGCATTACCAGTAGAAGAGGATGTTCCACCAGCTGTAGAAGAAGCTCAAGCAGAAGAAGCACCAGTAGAGACTGAAGCTCAAGTAGAAGAAGCACCAGTAGAAACTGAAGCTCAAGCCCAAGCAGCACCAGTAGAAGAAGCACCAGCAGAAACTGAAGCTCAAGGGGAAGAAGTACCAGTAGAAGAAGCACCAGCAGAAACTGAAGTTCAAAATGAAGTTCAAGAGGAAGTCGCAGCGACTATCGAGGAATAATAGATTTATCGTTATAGAGGTTTATAACGGTTTAGACTTGAATAAATTTTGAGAGAGGGGGAACCCTCTTTTTTTATGCTTTTAGGTGAGTACCCGGCGAATTTTTTGGTTATGCGAGAAGTCGGGTTTTTATCGAGCTTGTTTGAGATTACAGAAATTTATCCTAAAAACCCGACTTCTTTAAATATAAATAAATCGTGTAGAGACGTTGCAGTGCAACGTCTTTCCAAAAGTGACAACTGATAATTGATTAATTCAAAGCTACCAATTGCGATTCGATATCGGAAGACTTCAAATCCCGGCCGATAAAAACCAAACGAGTTTGTCTTGTTTCCTCGGTTTTCCAAGCTCTATCGTAAAATTGCTCGAATCGACTTCCCACACCTTGCATTACCAAACGCATCGATTTATCCGGTACTGCAACAAACCTTTGACGCGGAAAATTTCTTGCTGTTGTACCAAAGTTTGTAATTGCTGCTTTAACTTTTCGGGGTCAAAACTACGGTTTAAAACTATATGAT
>JAAUSO010000162.1 GCA_012033205.1 Richelia sp. SL_2_1
AAGCGACACCGGAGGTGTATCGCGAAGCGACACCGGAGGTGTATCGCGAAGCGACACCGGAGGTGTATCGCGAAGCGCAACGAAGTATCGCCTAATCCCTGATTCGTGAGATAATGTTTTTACCTTCCATGTTTAAACATGGAGTAACGACTCCAACCATCTCAAGCTAATGCGTACAGGTTTTGACAACTGACTCTAGCGTAACTCTCCGCGAGTAAAGGCGATTAGAAAACGTCGAACGGTTGAAATGAAAAGATTCAAGGCGGTTAGTGGATAGCGAGGCTCGACTTAAATGGCTAAGGGGCGGCGAAAGCCGAAGTCCCAGGGTAACTGTACACCTTTCTGCAAGTACAGTAAGACTCACAAACGGCTTCGGGTCACTGGTGGATGGCACTGGTAAGGCTTAGAGTAGGAGGACAATTTTAGTGTTTGTGGGCGGGCGGAAGCCTGGATTAAGACGGCGCAACCGTAACTCTCTGAGGTAAAGATCGGAACGTCGCAACCGAAATACAACCGAATACTCAAAAAGCGTTGCACTGTAACGCCTACTTTTGATTAGCGTTTTTTTATCATTGAGAATAACGCTGCTTTTAGTTTGGCTTTTTTTTCGTGCCTGATGTAGCGCTAATTTTCGCTTGCCGTCCAAAATCGCTTCAGACAGCAAGTATTTTGTGCTGCTTATTCGAGCTTTATCGGTGGATACAAATTATGTCAATTTCAGCTTTCGCGGCTTCAAAAGCGTGGCAAGGCTCAAGATATCCCCAGTTGCTGCGACGGCATGGAACGCCTGTTATCTCATATCCCCAATCAACTAACCCATTGTATTCAATAGCAATATCGAAACCTTGGTAATGCATCCAGAATCGGTTACTCATAGTCTTTACCAGCTAATCGCCTCGTTAATATCGCCGCGTCCCTTGTTGTGGTAGGTTCCAAGCCCATACTTACTATTGTGATCGTCAATCGCTCCTTGATGACGTTCCATCCAATCCTTGACTAGCATTCCATTGCAGCCCGACAATTGGCGTAAAGCTTGATTAGTGATTGACCACATTAGATCGGTGTCTTGCTGACCATCTTTATTCCTGGCTTTGTGGTCATTGTGATCGGTTATAGCCAGGAAAGAACGTCTCAACTTTTCTTCGGCTCCACCACGAGATTTATTTTCTCTCAACTCCTCACTACTCATGGACTCCCAGTCAATATCATCTTGCTTCGGCTGCTGTTTGGGCTTAACTGTGTTTTTAGGCTTGGAGGTAATGGGCGTAGTAGAAGTAGCAGGAATTAGCTTGGATAGTTTCTCGTCTAGGATTGCGCTGATTTTCTCCTCTACAATTTGGCTAATTCTGTCTTCGGTAATTTGTTCGGTCACTTCGGCTGTCTCCTTTAACTGTGCTTGGGTATCTAATAATTTTTCTTCGAGTTCCTTGGCTCTCTGAGCCAGTTCGATAAGGTTCCTTACTACTGTTTGCTGGTTTGGTAACTGCCATTGCTGCTGTAATTCTCGGATAGATTCAATGTCTTCTACAAATACTCGGACGTTTGCTACTTTCACCCGTTCGCGCTCCACTGTGGGGAATGGTACGGGTTTATTGGTGTAATAGTCCAAGTAGCCCAATGTGGTAACTGTCTGTCGCAAGCTGCTATCTGTGGGGTTTTCACCAACATAGTGACCAAGCAACCGAGCCGCGTGTAACATCTTCTCCCCTATTGACTTGGGGCAGTCGCGATCGGTAGCCAGTGCAGCATAAGCAGCCCGTAAAGCTTTGCAGTTGTCTTGCTCATCACCGTGCCTGATTGCTAGCACTGGAGTAGAGTCATCTTTGTCCCCAAAGTATGCACGGACAACGCGATTAAGCGAACCATTACGACGGGAATCAATAGCACGGTTTTGGGCTGCCGTATCGTTAGGGAATTCTGCTACAACTTCCTTGAGTAGCGCTTTCGTGTTTGGTTCCTTCCGTAATTGGTTATGAAGTTTGATTATTAAGCCAGAAGGATAAAGGGTAGCAATCTTGAATACTGGCTTATCACCACGCTTTTTCCCTTGTCCCTCAAACGTTACGTGGTACTCTTCGCCGTCGATGGGGGTGAACTTAGCGCGGGCTAATATTTCGTGTGGTCTGCGTCCGGTGGCAGCAACCAAGCCTACCGCTAATTCGTGGGGGTCGTCACTGGAAAGCAATTTACCAACGATTTCTAAATATTGGTCGGGGTCGATTTCATTGCCGTTAGTCAATCTGTCCGTTGCTCGTGTTGTAGTGTTCCGAGCCTCCCAATCTTCGGGCTTTAAGCCACATTGAGTAAGGACATAATGCTTTAATTCTGTTCCGACTTGGTTCTCTCCATCATGCTTCGGAACAGATACCGCATTCTTACCTTGTTCTAGTGGCAGGCTTTTAAATTTCTTGTAGAAGCCAACGCGGGAAAGTACTGTACCTAATGACTTCTGGCTGTATGTGGTGTTTCCCTTAATCCAGTTATTGAAATCATCGCAGTAAGGCTGCATTTCCTCGAATGTTTCTAAGTTCTTAGTTGCTTCAAATAGCTGGTCTACTTGGGTTTGTACTGCTTTGGACATAATTAGTTACTCATATATTTTGCTCATCTGGTTACAATATATCCTAACTGGTTATAATATGTCAATAACTAGTTAGGATATTTTTGCAATTTATTTGGTGTATTGTGGCGGTTCGCCTTCATACGCCTTGCTGCTATCGATTCCGCGACGCTCAAGATTTTCTAGGATTACGTCGTACCAGCAATCTCCGCATACTCCCGACTCTCTGATTCTTGGCTCGCTTGGCTTGAGCATCCAAATACCGCAGCATGGGCATTTGAAGTAATCGGGGTCGTAGTCGTCGTCGTGCATTGTAGAATTATCCTTTGTCGAGTAATTGCATTCCTGTAACGTTGATGACTTGCGGGTTTTCTAGTATCTGAAAGTGTGGATTATCAATCCCTGTAGTCAGTTTGCCTTTGATCCAAGCTGCGATCACGATTGAAGCAAAACCACCACCAGTAGCAAAGACGTACCCACCACTAACAAGTACTTGGCTAGCCTTTGTAAAAATATTGGCAATACTGGGATTATCAGCAACCCAGTGGCTCAAGCCATCAACTACCTCATCATTAATATTCGCAGTTTCAGACCCGACTCGGTAAGGCACGATAAAACCGTCTTCGCTACTCTTGCAAGCTTTTAAAGCCTGGAAAACCCCCTCAAGGCTTCTAGTTTCACCACCCTTGTCAGTCTTGTTAAGAGATATAAAGATTTTGCTTGCTAGGTCTTGCATTCCCCCGCCACTGGCTACGGTACGGTTGTCGCGCTTGGGTAGTCTTCGACCACATTTGTAAGTAGTCATCGTAAGGGTTCCCCCTCCCAGATCAACTATTGAAAATTCTTTAATATTTTCTGGTAGATGATTTCTAGCTGTTAATGCAGCCCCATACCCCTCATCAAAAATAAAATCTTGGTCTAAGTTCTTAAACTCTACAGAAAACTCACGTCCGCGATAAATGAATGAATCTATACCAATAAGTATTTTTTTTACATCACCAAGTTTGTTGGAAGAGAGCGATAAAAGTTTGACGTTGATGCTCAATCTAATTGGTTTGCCCTTATAGCGGTTGCGTTTATCTTCTATAAGGTCGTCTAGAAAATCGGTATCAGAAGTCAAAGCACCAATAAGCCAAATATCAAGCTTCTTAATCTTGTTATCCTTCTGACCTTCCACTAATTCACCGATAACGCTGTCACACCCTTTACCGACATAGTAGTTTTTATTCTTATACCTAAAACATCCAGCGCTACCACTGGGTAAGTCGCCCTTAACCTCTTTATAGACACTATCGATGGTAGTTTCATAGCCATCGAGTAAGAACTTAATGCGCTTGCTACCAGCATCCAAAGTTAGTTTTACCTCGGTCATAGGGTTTTTAGTTTCTCGCTTTGGCTTAACTGGCTTTACTGGTACTATTTCTAAGTCTTTAGCCTGTGTTGCTTTTGCGGTTCCGTTTGCAGTTGTCATTTTTAGTGTTCCTATGATTGCTGGTTTTGTGTTTGTAATGTGCATACTACGCGCAGTAGTACGCCTAATTGAGAAATATGGGGGTTGGATTGCGAATGAACTGTTAGCTAAAAATCGCAATATTATCAGTTAGTTGCTGTTAGTTGTTAGCTCGATATCTTTGATTAAACTAACAGCAACTAATAACGCTCAAAGCTTAAATTCTGACTCTAGAAAATCGATAAGTTGTGACATAATTTTTCTGTCATCGCTACGCTTTACCTTAAAAACTTTCTGGTATGCCTGCATTTTATAGACACTCCCATCGGCTTTTTTGGGTAGTTTAGCGTAGATTTTGACCATACCCCCATAATCGAGGGTTTTGAGCTTGTTCGGTAAGCTATCATAAACCGGACAATCTTTTATATCTATAGCTTTTAGCCTGGACGCTTCTTGACAAACAGTCCTGTTATTTTCCGTAATGTCTACTATTCCGTCCATATTATCTGGAGTTGCGTCTATGCCTTGCTGTTTCTGTTTTCTGGCTTCTACAAAATTTATTTCTTGACTTGATGCATTGCTATTAAGTGGACGTGTGTGGACATCACCCCATTTATAATAGTTTGGTTCGGGCATCATGCCAAAATAGGGTTTACCTTGACTTGGGCAATATAAGCCAGTGAATTTTAACAAGGGGTCGGTTACAACAGCCTCGTCTAATTTCTCTTTCTGTGCGTTTATATCATCCATATAGATACTTTTTACCTTGTATTCCTTGCAAGTGTCGATAGAATCGCCTAGCGCAAGGTACGCGCAGTTTGCAAGGTCTGCTTTCATCATTCGGAAAGCACCGGGCTGTAAGTTCTGACCTGACACCAAGGATTTAACGTTTAAGCTTCTGCCAGTCTGCCAGATGAAAAGTAGCAACCGCTTCGCAAATTCATTCTTGTAGTTGAGTAGTTCAGTTCTCATGTAATTATTGAAATACTCTAGGCGTTCTCCATTTAGCGATTCCGAAAATTTATCAAGGGCATCATTAATGTCAGCCTCATTCACCTTTCCCCACCTGGTAAAAATTAAGTTGATTTCATCAATGAAGAATAAAATCGGGCTAAACGCTTCAATCTTTTCCTTGGCTAGGTAAGCTTGTTCGTTCTTCCAGATACGGTATTGAATTTCCAAAGCAGCTTCTAACAATCCAAATACTGATTTGGGAACGCCTAACCAATCAACACGAGGGAATATTTTTTGTGTCTCCTCATCAATCTTGGGAATAGTTAAACGAATTTCAGGACTACCGCCCAATACTTGAATCATTCCACCAATAATGTTAGATATCGCGGTTGTTTTCCCGCTGCCAGTTTCTGCCCATAAGCCAACGTGGTAAGCATCTTTGACAAAGTTAATCAACGCGGATGGTGGTTGTAATTCATCTCTTAAGTTTTGGGTGAATTCTTCAGGAGTAACTACTTTTTTGACCGCAGGTCGTAAGGTCACAGTAAGCTTAATTGTGTTGACTTGGCGGTTAAATTCAAGCTTGGGATAAGCACCGGGATAACTATTAGTTAAACCTGCTAACTTTTCTTTTGAATTATCAGCAAATAAATCGCTTTCAGATAAACCAGGGTTGTGACGAATACCAAAAGTTAATTCGTACCCCGTAGCGTTTTCTGCCCAGGTCAGGCAGTCTAACTTATACTCGTAATTCTTGTAAAAGTAGTTACTAATACTGTTGCCTGCTTTAGTGGGAATGCTTACCCCATAAAATAACTGTGGCTTGTTAGCTTCCTGTAATCGCTGTTTTAGGTCTGCAATTTCAAGGTTTTTGATGTCAATTTGGTTGATTAAATCACTAACTTGTTCGCGCAAATCCTTAAGCCCGTTACGGTCATCTTCTAGCAATTCTTCCAATCTCCGGTAATCTTCGTTGTGTTCGTCACGGTAAAGATTCAAGCCAGATTGTACTTTGTCCCTTGAAGCAAATTTTTTGGGGTCGCGGCGTTCGATTAATTCTTCTAAAGCACTGTCTAAAGTCAACCTTTCTTCCAAGTTGATAATGTTGCGGAATCTTACCCGTAAACTTCCAATTTCATCAAAAACCCGGTAGTAGGTAGAAGTCAATTCATCAACTAATTTATTGCTGACATCTTCGACGTAAGCAACATTATTTATTTGTTGGTAGTGGTTGTCATGACTAGTCTTTAAACGTTCTAGATAATTTTCTAACTGTGGGTGAATGTTGACGTATCTTTCATCTGCAAGCTTAGAATCTACTAAGCTTCCCAGCTTTTCATACTGGGAATCTACATACATAATTAGCGACTCTTGAAAAGCGCTTTTTAGCTCATACTTAAAAATACTTAACCGCTTATCATCATCGCTAAACTTAGTCTTGAGAGTTTCAATATCTTGCCTGAGCTTAATTACCAAGCCATCACGAATCTTGATCTGTTCAGTTAGCTGATTATTTAGGGCGTTCGCTTCATTCAAAGCGTTAGTCTGTTGATTTATTTTTTCATTGGAACTATTTAACTTACTGGCTAACTCTTCCCGTTGCTTGTCTAATTGGCTAATTTCTCGCTTAAAGTTATTAGCTAAAGTCTGCCCTTGGTAACTAGCTGCATCGCTTGTTAACTTAGAACCAGCAACACAACCCGCAGTAATTCCAGTAGTCAATAAGCCAATGTTTAAAGCTAATGCCTTGCCTTTACCATTGCCATTAAAAAAGCTGATTGCAGCACCAACAGTAAGCACGGAAGCCGCAACAGCAATGAATCGAGAGACGTGCTTTACATCAATATTCTGTGTCATTTTTTGTTTATGATTGGTAGTTAATTTAAGAAAAGTAGATACACCCAGCTATCAATTAATCGTCAAAGATAAACGATTCTATCTCCTCACGTTTGCGATTATTCTTTGCGTCGGCTCCCGCGATTTCAAGCCGAATTTGTTCGTTATTTCGTTCTTGCTTTTCAAGTTTCAAATTCCACTCATCCCTTACACCTTGAGTTAGTGCAATTGTTCCTTGAGTTCTAATAATTTGCTGCTCTAATAATTCTTCGGTTTCTTCAAGCTTTGATTGCTCGGTTTGATATTTAGTATCAGCAATCTGATTTTTAACGACCTTAGTAGCTGTTTCAATTCCCGCTGTTGAGTAATCAACCAAGTCACCTACTAACCGAATTTCTTCAGTAGCAACAGTTGCAATTTTGCGCTTCTGTTTTGTCCTTTCCAATCTGACATCAAGCGCGTTATTTTGACGCTGTATTCTGAGTTTTAAAACATTAGCTTCTTTGGCAGTCATCTCTGGTATTGACTCATCAACTCCGTATGAGTCGGTACGCATGGCGCTTTTTAAATCGGTTGATTCCAAGCCATACTCAGAAGCCAAATCATCAGCTTTGCTCAATGTTTCTTTAATGTCAGCGGTAACTAAGTCAGACCCACCGTTGGTAGACCTTCTAACCTGTCTCGCCCCGTTGCTAACCGTTTGGGCAATGTCACGCGCAGCGCCCACGGTGTTAGCCGCTGCTTTTACTCCCTTGCCTACCGCGCTTGCAACTTTACCTACTGTATTTCTTGTCGTCTCTACTGGGGAAGTTGGTGTCTCTACCTCTGGCTTATCAAAATGCTTGGAGCCAGTTAAACCCCCCTTTCTACCTCGTTTCGACTGGGTGAGATTGTCGCCCGTTACCGTTCCTTTCTTTGCTCGTGGCATTATATTATTACTCCTTAATTTTCTAGTTGTGGGGTATCGAGTGCTGATGGTCGTCAAACTTCTCAGCACTTCGATTTTATTTATCAGTAGATTGCTTATCAATTCCTAAGAACATAAAAGCCAGGTTAAACAAGTCATCTTGAGATTTATCTGAATAAATAGTCCCCAAATAATCTACTAATCTTGTAAACTTCACAGCGAGTTCAACGGCATATTCGCTTTTTTCGTATGCCTCAATCTTTTTGCATTTTTCTGTAATCCTCGCTTTTTCACGTTCAAAACTTAAACGTCTATTAGCTGCCCTTTCTTTACCATCTTTAAGCAATTTATCAGCAGTTTTCTCTAATTTCGCAAGAGCATCGTAAGATTTATTCGATTCAAAGTCCGTCATATTTACCTCCTAATTAATAATCCAATCGTTGACCAAAACATAATCGAACACACCATGCAAAACCTCAAGAAGTAATTAACGCAGGGTCGTATTTTTCGGTTCTTCCATAACAATGGGAGATGCACCAACTGATGAGCCGTAACCGATAACGCTACCGTGTCCCTAATCGGCATCTCTTTTGTCATATTTCGGTACGATAAATGATGGCAGTGGCGACTCTTAAGCCAGGGGAATACTATGCAATGCTTGCGGGTTAATCCCTGACACTTTCGGCTTTTTGCTTTCCACTCTGGGGAATTAATCCAGGTAATATATTCGTTCGAGTACGGCATGATTCTATTCAAAAATAAACGTCATTCCAAGCATAAATATCAGCAATATTATTAGCGCCATTTAGCTTTCCTCCTTAATTATTTCTGCAATTAAATCTCTAAATTGAACTCGAATCGGTTCTAATTCCGCTTGCTTTTCTGGCAATTTAGACAAGATATCTAAGTGCCGGAAGATTGCAATTAAATGTTGTAAGTAATCAATCTCACTCATCTTTAAATTGCTCGTCTAGTACGGTTGTAATCCACACTAAAGCTGAGTTCAGCTTGGCTTTTATTAGTATGTCGTCCGCGTTTGCAATTAACTCTTGTAGTCGTCTTTCAACTACTTCTAATTCATTTAACAATTGTGTATTCATTGGGGTAGATAATATTTAATGTTGTTTCTCTGTGGCGGAGATACACCCAAGCCAGTGGTTAACTACTGGCTGACTAACTTTTCTAATGCTCTGCGGGTAAATTCTTGCTCGATCCGTTGCGCTTCCTTGCAGATCCGCACATAGTTAGCGTGTTCTGACTCCGACATCATTAACTCAGCAAACATCCCCATCGCTGCATTCCCTTGGAATATCGACTCAAAGTCGGAATAGCCGGGGATTATTTGCCATGCTGTCTCTAACTCTTCCCAAAGTCCGGCTTTATCAATTACGTCCTGCATTCTCGCTTCGTCATTCGCTCCTTCACAACGGGCTAGTAAGGCTTGTTTTATCGGTTCCATAGCAGCTTCTAATGTCTCGTCTTCGGTTTCCGGTACTTCTGCCACAAATGGCTCAGGCTCAGGAATCGGAGTAAAGCCAATGGGACAAGATCCAACACGGTCAAATTCTGCCTGCAATTCCTCTGTTTTGGCGGTCAGTTTGATAGTGACCAAACCCGCTTCCTTAAATGGTTTTAGGGCTTTCTGTAACTCACTTCTAGTCATCGTTTGTTCCTTATATATAGATGTTGTCGATTGCCGATAACGGCAGACCCCACCGGGACGCGACAACCCGGTTACGCAATTATGGGGTAGTTATTTTAACTAGCTGTTTACCATTTCGATGAATGCCCAAGCATCCTCTCTCGCTTCCTCCAAAACATAATGCACCGCGCCCTCGTCCGCCTCATCAAGGTCACAGGTAATTTGCATGACATCGTAGGTATAAGCGACGTGCTGTCTTACTAATTCAAGTTTCTGCTCTAATGAAAATGCTTTTATTTGCTCCTCAGAAGCGCGTAACAATTGGCGGTCAGCAGTAAGAATAGACATTATTTTCTCCAATAAGTAGTTCGTTTATTGCCCAAACGGGCAGACCCCAGCCAGATGTCAAAACTGGTTAGACGATTCTGGGATTGCAAGAATTTCACTCACGCCTCTCTCTACTTTGCTTATCTCCCGCTCAGGGACTCTAGGAAGTTTTTCGAGGTAGTATTCTGTTTTCTTAGTTCGGTAATTTAATTAGTCGTCTTTTGGTTGCAAGCTTCAAGCTATTTGAGGGGGGAGCAATTCGGCTTATTGATATTGCGATCGCTGTCCTCGTTTTTGTCGCTCACATTTCTAAGATAACGGAAATAGCATCAAAGTGCCAGCATAATGACGTCAGTATTGTCTATGTATATGGGGTGCAGTGATAACTTTATGTAATGGCAACATGCTGGCATGAATTGGCAAAACAATGTTAAGCTACTGGCATATCTGTTTTAATATGGTGTAAGAATTATGCAATTAGAAGTAATGCCCAGAAAGCCAAAAAAAATAGCTAAAGCGACTTATAGGTTAGATGAAAAAGTCAAGAATGGTGTTAATACCACTGCTGAGATGCAAGGCAGGTCAGAAAATATGCAAGCTGAGTATTTATTAAAACTAGGGCTATTAGCCAACAGTGGAATAAACACAAGCACCATGAACGCGCTAGAAGTGGTCAATAAGTTCGATGAGATATTTGGCGCTGATGAAGTAGAACTATGAAAGGTGACGGCATAAAACGGACTAAAGGGAAGTTTGACCCAACAGCAGAACCACGGGATTGGTCAGCCGCCACATCTGAGGAAAGATGCCTAAGAATAGCTAAAAACGCTAACAAGCGAGTAATAGAAATAATCAATACAGAAGACGAATTATTACCAATTATTTGTATTTTTGAGGATATAACTTATGACTGAATTAGCAACCCAGATACCCACAAGCACTGTAATATCAATGCTTCTGGCAATCAACGAAGAAAACTACTCGGAGTTTAAAAAGCTGGAGTTAGAGTTTGCAGAGAATTACGGGTTAGAAACATGGGAAGATGTTTTCAACTTCCGGGTAATGCCAGCGCTGAGCAAAGCTTCTAAGCAATGGCTATTAATCCAAAAGTGCAGCAAAGGTTACACCGTCAAGGAGATGGCATGAGACAGTTACTTACAGCGATAACTCTTAAGCCAATGTCAAAAATGTACGCGGGACTGAGCATGGTGCTGTGGCAGCATCGGTTAAAAGAATTCTCATTATTTCTTGATTGTAGAGAATCCCTCGATTTTCCTGTTCCTTACTCACTTTGAAAAGCCAGAGACAGCGGTACATAAGCCTTATCGCTGTTTTTGCTCTTATACCTTATTCTTACTTTTTACGATACTGTTTTGATACATGGCTATGACTAGCAACCCAAAAATTCTTGCAGAAGAACTGGGAAATATACACAGGCGCAAACGCAGAGGGGTGGTTTCCAGAAAGGAAAGAGAAAAATATAAGAAATGGGTTGTACTTACTTACGTCAAGACTCCTATAGCAATACTAGAGATAGATGCAGGACAAGGGAAATTCGTTTTTAAAACGTACCCCATTCCACATCAGACAGACTTGGAATGCCTTAAATCGTTGAGCCACACACCCATACACGACATTCTTAAAACACCAAGTTTTAACAAGATCCCAAATAAAACTGCTATCCACTGTTTGCGTTTGATGCATTCTCCTTTCGCTGAAATTCCTAGAGGATTAAGTAAACCGCAAATTAAGCGGCTTTCCCAATATGAGTTTGAATTGGCTTATACCGCTTCCTACATTATCCGAGAGACTTGGAGCAAAGAACTGTGCAGCCTTCCGAACTGCGACAACAGGATAAAGCCCTATTTAAACGCTCAATCCGAAGTGTGGCTAAAAATCGCTAATCTTTGTATGAAATGCCGTGACTTACTCCCCAAGCCAGACCTAAACAAATTTCCTCGGTCATGGGATTGGTTTGATGAGATAGTCAACGAAAGTCGATCCAATTTCTTCCTTGGGTTAGTGAATGGGCAAGATGGTGACGATATTGAGCAAAAAAAAGATTACATCGAGTTGATCCGAGAAACAGCCAAAAAATTACAAGATGGGAATAACCCTATTGACCCGTACACCGAGCCAGAGATGTTTAAGCTTTTTGAGATTGCCTTGGAAATACCCGTCGGGCATTTCCAAACAGAATATTGGAAACCTTACATCAGTTCTCTAAGAAAATGGGCGGGCGCTCTGAATAATTGCGGATACGCAAAATTCAATCCTATTAGAGTCACTAACAGCGGAAACGCCGACTACATAAGGAATAAACTGGATGAGGGGTCTTACCCCTATAGTGCCAATTTTTTTTGAAAAATCGCTGAAACTCTTGCCCAGTAACCATTACAGGCTATAAAAAACACAAAAAAAGCCCCCCCTGAAACTCTTGCCCAGCAAGCATTACAGCCGTTGTCGCCAATTAAAGAAAGTATGCTTAGATATTACTGTGCTTGAGCTTGCAAGGCTAAAAGCGCATATTTAAAACCCCCCCAAGTCAAAATATGACTTGGGGATACAAAAAAAAAGAGCGAGCGCTCGAACTTACAAAAGATTCTTTACTCAGAAACTTTGATTTCACAGTCCCAAACTCTCGCACATATTTAAAACCATCTTTAATTTACCAATTCCACACAGCATTGTCACGCATCGCGAGTTAGAACGAAATCAAAGCAGGGTAAAAGATTAAACGGTAGGTAAGGCGCTCGGAGGAGAAAACCGAGCCAATGCCAATTACAATTATCAATTCAAAGTCAAAAGTACCAGTTTTCTGTAAATGCGGATGTCCCAGCGTTTACCTCGACACGACCCGCGACCCACGATACTCTTTTATCTGGCGCTGCTCCAATTGCGGCGTAATTCGTAAGCCCGTCTCTCGCTACAGTGCGGAGGTGGCAAAATGAGTTTTAAGCCATTTGGTAAAGGGAATCCCTGTAAGGTCTGCGGTCAAGAAAACAGCGCTTGTCGCCAACACACAACCGATGAAAATTTCGTTCACTGCCACACCCACGCCAGCGCAAGAAAGCTTGAAGTTATCAACGGTTGGAAGTGTATCGAAGTCGCCAAAGGTCACACCGCTGGGTTCCGACCCGATGACACTGGCGAAAAATCTCAGGAATATATAACCCGCCAATTACAAGAAAATGCGCTTCAGAAGAGAAAGAATGAAGCCATAGAGAAAAAGCTACGAGAGCAAGCTTTACCAGTTGCGGAACGTCACCAGTTTTACTCGGAAATTCTGGATCAACTCACAATTGATGGGGCTACCCGCGCTGATTTATTACGCCGTGGGTTCAGTGAGGAGGAGATTACCCGCAGTGGGTTTAAGTCCGTCAAAAGGTCGCAACGATTAAATAAAGAGTTCCCCACAACTTTACCGGGCGTTAAAGGTAATCGTTTAGCTGTCAGCGGCGACGGGTTCCTTTGCCCCATTCGCGATTTTGACGGGAACATTACCGGGATGCAGTTACGGTTACATAACCCTATTGACGGGAACCGTTACCGCTGGTTATCCACTCCCCAAGCAGCAACCCTTAAGTTACAGCCAGAGAATGAGAACCCACTCGCGGTATTTCATCCGCCAAGTGGGAAGCCAGAAGCAATAGCAATTGTAGAAGGAACTGGGGCGAAACCGTTTTTTGTTTCCCAGCGATTAAATTATCTAACAATTGGTGCCGCTGGTGGTAATTGGTTGGGTTCCAAACAGCTTTTAGTCAAGTACATAAAACAAGCTTTTGAGCAGTATGGTGAACTTCCATTAATAGTTATTCCCGATGCTGATTTCGCTTTAAATCCTCTCGTTAAAAGCAATATCGCCAATACTTTTAAATGGCTTGAGGAAAAATATAAGGACTCACAAATTAAGGTTTTAGATTGGAATCAAATCCATAAGAGCCAAGGTGATATTGATGAAATTGACGATTTGTCAATAGTCCGCTGTTTAAGTCTTGAGTCATTTAGAGATAAGAAATATAAGGAGGTATTCGCAGGTAAAAACGGGTTTAATCGTTTTAATACGTGGGCAGAAGATAGAGTTAAATTAACTGCTGATATTACCCAACATGAGAAATGGTTAAACATTCCTCAAGGGATACAAGACGATTGCGATATTTTACTAATTCGTAAAGCCTTGGGTGGTGGTAAGACACAGGCTTTAATTGATTTTCTTAAGCCATTAGACACGACTTCTTTATTAGTCGGTTATCGTAATACTTTATTGTTCAATACGATTGACCGCGCCAACAATATGGGTTTATCAGCGCAACACATTAAAGATGCTGTACAAGAGGTTAGCGGCGGTCGATATTTCAACTTTGCTGGTGATGATTCAATTAAACTTTGGGGCGGTTGTGCTGATAGTTTCTATAAGTTCAATGCTATTAAATCTCACAACTCAGATTACTTTTTAATTCATGATGAAATTTGCTCAGTTCTTAATCATTTAAAGGGCGGTGGTACGCTAAAGGGCAGACAGCAAGCTGCTATTGACTGGGATGTAGAAACTATCAATAATTCCCAATTTTCTATCATGATGGATGCGAATCTTTCTGATAGAGAAGTTGACTTTATTCGCGCTTTATTCCCAGAAAAACGTATTAAAGTACTTGATAGCTGTTACCCCACGAATCCGAGAGATTTTTACTTTTTAGAAACAGCTACCGATCAAGATTTTAGCCGCAATCCGAAGTATCTCCCGGTTCAATTAGTAGATAAATCTAAACAACATAATAAAGTACTTTGGATTTCCGATTCCCAGCGGTCGTGTGAAGTTATTGACGAAATCCTTAGCAAGCACGGGCATAAGCATTTTAGGCTTGATGGTAAAACAAGCCATGATGAAATATCAAAGCAGTTCCAAAGCAATCCAAAACAATTTATTACTACTGGTAGTCTCGACTCGTTAAGCATCTCGCCATCGGGGGAAAGCGGGCTATCTATTGACTTATTTGGCTATTTTGACGCAGTTTGCTTTGATATTAGGGGAACAGTTGGTGTTAATACACTTACTCAGCTATCAGCGCGGCTACGGGATACGGATGTACCAATTTATGTAAGCTGTCCTGAATACATAAATATAACCTCCGACCCCTGCCCCTATGCTTTGAAGAAAGTTAGGGAGGTCATGGAACAACGGATCGAACTTCTTGCAGCTAAAGTGTTTGCAACCGATTCCGAATTACTTGATAGTCAATATGTGGCTGATATGTTTACGGAGATGGGGCAAAAATTTAGCTCAGACCCTTGGTTTGTTGAATCATTGAAAGATGCTAAGGACTTAAAATACGAACATTCAAACCTTAAGCTTTGTCTAAAAACTGCATTAGTCCAAGCCGGACACCGAGTTACTGACTTAACGCAGGGAGTCAATCCCAATACTGAGGACGAAGTAGCAGAAACTAAGGAAATGGTTAAGCATCGGGAAGCCGAGAAAGTTTTCAATTCTGAAGACATCGACTGGGAAAAAGCCCAGGAATTAAGCAAGTTAGACCTCAACTTTGACGATAAATGTAAAATCCGTAAAGCACGAATAAAGCATGATTTACCAGATATAGAACAAACACCCTCATGGACTACTGACTTTGTTCGGGCGGTAGATATTGACGATTCAAAATTTATTGGTAGGCAGTGGAGAATGAAACGATTACAAACCTCAGATTTATTTACGTCCGATTTTAAGAAACAGCAAGCGTACAATCTTGAGCATGATTACCAGTGGAAAGACGCATGGAATAATGATTCTATTCGGATAGAGGCTTTAAAACTTATGGGGATTGAAAAGTTAATTGACCAAAAAATATTTAGTTCCAAAGATCAGTTAGTTAAGCAAATTGTTGATAGTTATTACGATGAACCCGAATGGTTTAACTTGATTGGGATTTCAAAAGTAAAACGACCGCTAAAACCTGACGGTACGCCAAAAAATACCAGATATGTCAAAGACATGATTAATCGTCTTTTAGATTTTTTTGGTTTGGAAGCTAAGGAGATCGACCGGAAGAATAAAACTCGTATTTTTAGCATTGGCACACCAAAACGCTTTGACCCATTCATTGCGGATATCGATGCTTGCTTAGAACGGCGAGCAAAACAGGTAATCAAGGAAGCCGAAAACATTTCGCTAAAAGAAGCAGCCCACAAAGCCGAAGAAGCCAACCGCCAAAGTAAAGAATGGGAAGACCAACAAGCGAAACTCAACAAGCGACTGCTAGAGAATCAACTTAGTGATAGTGACAAGTTAAATATTCCACAAACCAAAAAGGTGACAAGTCTTCGTGATATTTATATAAACCAAAAAGAAGACTTGTCACCTATTAGTGATAGTGACAAGTTAAATATTCCAC
>JAAUSO010000163.1 GCA_012033205.1 Richelia sp. SL_2_1
TTAAAGGTTAAAGGTTAAAGGTTAAAGGTTAAAGGTTAAAGGTTAAAGGTTAAAGGTTAAAGGTTAAAGGTTAAAAAAGATTATTTTAGTTGGGTTTTCATCAATTTGAAATTGTAGTATTATTTCCGTTTCTTATCTGTACTAATTTTTAGTTGTGAATAAAAGAATAATTCATCATTAAACTAATATCGCTAATATATAGCGGTAGCCACAATTTTTAGGACATTTCCCAATTGCCTATTCCCAATTGCCTATTCCCTATTCCCTTAAGAAAAAAAAGGTTAATTTAAAATTATTTAATTTATAAAGCCAGATTAAAAGCAGATTATTTGAGAATTTCTGAGAATTTATTAAATCTATAAAAATGACCAATTATCTCTTAAAAATCTTAACAAGTTCGGCAGTAATAGTTTTAGCCTTTGCCAGAATTTGGAGTTGGCAATCTTCACCCGCTCTGAGCAGTATATCTTCTGCTTTAGAGCAATCTACATCAACTCCTTGGAAAAACACTTCCTTAGATTTTACATTAACAGGAAAATCCGAATCAGTTTGGGCGATCGCGATTAGTCCTTTTCCACTCGAAGCAAGTCAAAGTAAGATTCTAGCTTCTATCAACGGGGATAAAACAATTCAATTGTGGGATTTAGAAACAAGACAACCAATCCGTACCCTGGAAGGACATTCTGACTCAGTTAATGCGATTGCATTTAGTCCCGATGGTAAGGTACTCGCTTCTGCTAGTGCTGACAAAATGATTCGATTATGGGATGTCGCAACCGGAGAGCAAATTCGTAGCCTTCAAGGGCATCTGGCATCCGTTGAGTCAATTGCTTTCACTCCGGATGGTAACTTTATTGTTAGTAGCGGTTGGGATCAAAGAATAAATCTGTGGAATGCAGCTACAGGAGCGAAAATTCGCACTCTACGCGGAGATTGTGATGTTGTAAATGTTGTCGCAATTAGCCCCGATAGTAAGACTTTCGCAACCGGAAATCATTTTGAAGGTACAATTCAACTGTGGGATTTAGCGACAGGAAGCAAAAGAAAATATTTAGTTGGTCATTTAGACGCAGTTAGTTCCTTAGCATTCAGTCGCGATGGTAAAACCCTTGCAAGCGGTAGTTGGGATAAAACTATCAAGTTGTGGAATCTTCAAACTGGACAAGTGCTGCGTACCTTAAGCGGACATTCTCAGAAAATTTGGTCAATTGCATTTAGTCCCGACGGTGAAACCCTTGCTAGTGGTAGTTGGGATAAAACTATCAAGTTATGGAGTGCAAAAACCGGAAAACGCATCAGTACCCTCAGAGGACATTCTCAAAGAATTTCATCGGTTGCATTTAGTCCCGATGGTAACAGTATTGTCAGCAGCAGTTTTGATCAAACTATAAAAATTTGGCAATAGGGTTGGGGGGAAAGTGTTCAAAAGAAGTCGGGTTTTTAGAATAAATGTCTGTAATAAGCAATAATCCTGATCAAAACCCGACTTCTAAAAACTACTAACTCATAACTCATAACTCCTCACTTAATTAAACTTTTTCTCTTCGGGATACTGCTTTTTGAGAAGTTGCTTGACGTTCAATAGCGCGTCTGTTCGGTTTAGGATTAGTAAAAGTTTTCCATGCGGTTTTTACACCAACCAAAACACTGCGTGTACCAGATTGCACATTTTGTGCTTGTTTTTTAGCACCATTAAAACTTTGATCGACTTGTTGAACGACTCCAGAAGCACTTTTGATACCGTCGCTTACATCATCAGTTAAATCGGTAATTTCTAACCCAGTTAAGCGGATAGCTTCTAAAGTCGGTGGTAACTCTCGCGAGAGTGTATCAAATAATTTTTCAGCACTACGAGCAGCTCTTGCGACTTCCTGCAAAGCTGGAATAGCAGCTACCAACAAAGCAGTTAAACTAACAGCGACTAATAAAATAGATAATCCTAGCCAAAACAGAGGTTCACTCACATTAATATTTTTAATCGCTAACAGCATTTTGCACAAAGTTGGTAGTCAATCAATTACCTAGTAGATCGGTGGTGATGTTACTACAAAACTGATTTCCCATACAACGCAGTGTCCTTATAATTTATAATTTATAATTTTAAATTTAAAATCTAAAATCTAAAATCTAAAATTTAAAATTTAAATTATTTGGGTCAACTAATTATTTACGCCTAATGTGAATTAAAAATTTCCCTTATTATACAAGGGTTTTGAAGCTAGCTTAAATTTCAATGTTTAATTTATCAAGGTGATGATAATTGTTTGATCCCTTAATTCACATCAGATGTAAGTTATAAATTTATTGCTCGCGGTTACCCATTACCCATTACCCATTACCAATTACCCATTACCCATTATTTATATTTGGGGGTAGAGAATTGGAGTTATCTTGACTTTTGTGCCGTTTCAATGATTGATTCTCCCGTGCCGAAGCATCTATACCCGCAGCAATAGCTTCTCGTAATCGCTCCAAAGTATCATCCCAAGAACGCAAAGCATTCTCAGAAAAACGATCAGCCTGAATTTGAGCGCTTGTAGATAAATCTTCTGCTAAATCTGGTAAAGCATCAGCGGATTTTTTCAACAATTTACGTGTTTCACGTCCCGTGCGCGGAGCTATGAGCAACCCAGTGAAGGCACCAATGGTAGCTCCTAGCATCAATCCCCCAATAAAACTTCCACTACGGTTATTAGACATTTTTCTTTTCCCTCCTTAAACCCATTTTAGGCGGGTTTGACTAGCTTGTAAGACTTTCAATGATTTTACTATTTTCTAACTTAATGACAATGCATGAATCGTAAAGGTTGCATTAATTTGTAAAAAGGCGATTCTTGCGAAGCCTTGCGGGATCGCCTCTAAAGATTTGAAGAGACGTAGAGGCTAGGAACGAATTAAAATGAGGTAAAACCTTAAACCTTTGACCTTTAACCTTTGACCTTCTAAAGTTTTCTTTTCAAATATTTAGAGGTTAAATTAAATCCGGAACGATTCCAGAGAATTTGTCTACCAAAAACAATGAGTGCTAAAAGTTGCTTTATCTGCCGTAATTTTACTTGTAAACTTTGATTGCTCTGACGCAGATTTTTTAAATTCTCTATACCCAAATAAATAGCTTCTGGTCTTCGATGTAACATTGCGTAGGAATTGCGATCGCAGTTTGTGAAAAATGCGGTTAATCGCACTAACTTTCGTCTTAATTTACACATTTGCCAGGTGCAGTAAAGCAATGTCAGCGAAATTAGAATGTTAATCACGACAACGATAGTTACCATTGGCTGTTAAAAATTTAGTTTTGAAAGGTAATGGGTAATTGGTAATTGTTGAGATAGATATCTCCGGAAAAGAATATAAAAGCCTGGCGTTGCTGAATCCAAGGGCGGAATTTTAAATGTATAAAGGTATATCACGTCTCCCAAGGTTTTCAAAATCACGCCTTCAGCATTTTCATACATATTTTCAGCAACGCCTATTATTCTTTATAATTAACTTGGCAAACGACTATTCTGCATTTGATTAAACTTAGTTCTAATTGTTTCTACACGTTTGCGGTTAACACCTAAATCACTTTGTCCCAAACGAGAAGCGGAACGAACGTGAATAGTATTGCTACTACTGTCTACATAAAATTCTACGTCATCCACATAACCCATTAAAGCACTTTTAAATTCTGCGTATAAATAATCTGACGATTCGTTAATTATCTTAGTTCTAGGTTCCGATTCAATCACAGCTTTCAAGTCAGATAACGCTTTTTCTGGTGTATCCGTATAATTGAGCGGTTGAATAAAGTGAGTCGCATCTGTAGTAGAACTTTGAGAAGAAACGCAGTTTGGAGAGTTGGGACAAGCGGCTAATTTACCGTTGTTAATACCCAAATTATTCGGTCTTGTTCCTGAAAATATCATTGCTTATTTTTTGCTCAAAAGTAAAGTAGACTACTTTTTAGTTTATTACAATTCTCTACCCATTATCGCGAGACTTATATCTTGTACAGAGCCGCATAATTAACTACATACTAAAAAATAAATAAAAATATTACTAACATCAAAATGTCATATTTTTAGTCCATTTTAATGGACTTCTGCTATCAGACTGGGGTTTACAACCCCAGGCGGGTAAGAATTAAGTCAAACAATTAGTGATTATTTTAATGATAGGTTTTTATGCTGCAAGATATAAACTAGGCAACATTTAATATAATATATTTCAAATATATTTTTTCATCAATATTTAATAGTCTTGATTGATTTTGGTTTTTAATAAGTATAAATATGATTTTATTCTCAGCAAAAGTTGGATAAATAACTTATTTAAAGATGAAATAAAAAATTAAGTATACACAGGTATTTTATATACTTAATAATATTTATTGAAACCCTATAATAGAGTAGAACCACAATTAATTAAATCTAATATGGCTACAGTTAAAAGTTTCGACCGTAGCGTAATAGAAAGTTATCTGAATAACAGAGGACTACGATTTCAAAAAGACGAAGATGGTGATTTTGTGGTGCGGTTACCATATCAAGAAGAATTAGGGTGTGAAGTTGCTTTAGTCTTTTGTGCTGAAGGACCTCAAGAGGACGTTTACTCTGTTAGACTTATTTCTAATAAACGTATTCCCAAAGATGAATGGGAACGTGTAATGTCTTTGTGTAATGACTGGAATAAAGAAAAACGTTTTCCTAAAGCGTTTCTTGATATCAGAATTACAGCTGAAGAAACTCTCGCTATAGTAGCTCTAGAACAACATTTGCATCTCAAACCAGGTGTGCATCAAGCATTATTTGATGATTGGACTGATATTATGGTTTCCGGTGGATTTCAATTCTGGATTTGGGTACATCAACAACATGGTTTGTAAGTAAACATCTAATTTATTTGTAATTTTCATAGCTATTAACTGATATTTTAGTTAATAGCTTTTTCTGTTTATTTTTAGATAATTTAGCTTTATATCAAACAATTTCTGCTGAGATTACACCCATTTTTTCTAATACCGCAGCAACTCGTAAAATAGCCATTTCATTATTAGGTGCGGCGATTAATTGTACTCCTAATGGTAAACTATTCTCTTTTTGAATTGGAACCGATAAAACGGGTAAACCAATAAATGATAGAGGTTGAGTAAATAAACCTAAATGAGGACGAATTAATATTTCTTCTCCGTCTAAAAACATGGTTTCTTGTCCTATTTCCGGTGCGGAAATTGGTGTAGTTGGGGCAATAATTACATCTAATTGTTGAAATATTTCTCGAAATTGTTCTTGATACCAACTTCTAAATCTTTGCGCTTGAATATACCAACTACTAGGAATTAATGCTCCTGCAATAAATCTATCCCTCGTCGCAAAATCAAAATCTTGAGGGCGAGATTTTAACTTATCTAAATGCAGATTTGCACCTTCAGATGCAGTAATTATATAAGCCGCAGCACGAGCGCGATGAGATTCTGGTATGGAAATGTACTCCGTAACATTCAAAGCATCAGCTATTTTTTGCACTGCTGTTAATGCTGAAGGTGAACATTTTTCGGTAAAATAATCAGTTGCGATCGCAATCTTCAACTGATCAATATTTGCTGTTTTTGATGTAATATTTCGCGTTTGGACAACAGGAAGTCTCGTACAAACACTGTCTCGCTCATCTTCTCCTTGAAGCACATCAAACGCGATCGCAATATCTCTTACCGAACGTGCAAATGGTCCAATATGGTCAAGACTACTGGAAAATAGAACTACACCAGTTCGTGATAATCTACCATAAGTAGGCTTGAAACCAAAAACCCCGCATAAAGCGGCAGGTACGCGAATCGAACCGTTAGTATCTGAACCCAAAGTTAAGGGTACTAAACCAGCAGCGACAGCAGCAGCGGAGCCTCCAGAGGAGCCACCAGCTATACGGTTTAAATCGTGGGGATTATGAGTAGCACCATAATGGGAATTTTCGGTAACAAAACCATAAGCGTACTCATCCATATTCAACGCTCCTACAAGGATTGCACCAGCATTCTTTAATTTAGTTACAGCAGTTGCATCTTGAGTAGCGGTTTTGTTTTCAGCATTAATTTTAGAACCAGCAAGAGTTGTTAAACCAGCGATATCGTAAAGATTTTTAACAGCGAAAGGCACTCCAGCCAACAACCCAGGATAGTTACCCTTTTGGATTTTTTGATCGATTTTTGCTGCATCTTGTAAAGCAGTTTCCGCAGTTACAGTAGTAAAACAGTTGAGTTGACTATCCCGCGCTGTGATTCTATCTAAACTGGCTTTGACAACATCCACGGCACTGATTTCACCTTGTTGTACCGCAGTTGCAATTGTTATTGCATCGGCTGAGTTTAAATTCATGGTTTAAAAATTGGTTTAATTCATCGTTCAATTCATGGCTTAAAAATTGGTGCTGCTTGAATATTTTCCGGCAAAGGAAACTCATTAACAAGTTTGGCTATAGTTTGAATTTTTTCCAAATTTGCTATCACTCCATCGCGGTATTCATCAGACAATTGTAAATCTAACAATAACGCCATTTGGTCTACATATTCACCGGCATTGAATTTCTGGTTTTTCATTTGTCATTATTATTATTACAATCTCAATGGTGCGTTACTAGTACTCCATTTCCTAACTTTTAACTCCTAACTCCTAACTCCTAACTCCCTATCCCAACCTGCTTTAAAATCGTCATTGGTTTACAATCTTTCAATATTTGCATTTGCTGCTGATTTCTGACTAATAAAGCACCTGCAAAACCCAAAGAATTAATAGAAATTGATTCAAATTCTTCTTGAGAACGCGGTACAATAAACATCCATTCTCTTGTGGCTAAAAAGTTATAAGCTTTCAAAGTTTGATTTTGGGTATCTTCAACAATTAAATCAACAGTTTTGAGTAATTTATAGTAAATTTCAAGAGTAATTTTAGCAGCTTGATTTACAGAGTTAATTAAATCAGAATCAAACCGATAAAAAGCATGGACAAAAGGTAAATCAGGTATCTTTCCTACATCACCATCAAATACAGCAGATGCAAATAAACTTGCAATGGGAACAGATTCTTTTTGATTAGGTGCAAGTGGAGTGGGAACAAGTTGTAAATGCTTATGTCGTTGAGAAGCACCAGCAATTTTCCCCGCATTATAAAATACTAAACCATCAATTTCAGCCAAACAAAACCACATTGCTTGAAAATCTTGATAATTAAGTAAATTGTCCTGTTCTTCAAATTCACGAGTCACAATCAACAAGTGATTATCGACAACATTATATTTATTCAATAAACAGAGATGAGTCAGTGAAATATCTCCAACAAACAAATCTTCTTCATAAGGAAGAAAAGGATTAAAATCTTGACCTTTTTTACTAGCTTTATCCTGCTTCTTTTTCGCTTCGTCTTTGCGTTTTAAATTAGATAAAATACGGACTAAAAAATGCACTCCATTTTCTTCAACAAATTCGTAATCAGTAGCTATCGATTGCAAAGCACCACATTCAAACCCATGTTGAGTTTGTTCTTGAATCCTTTCCCATAAAGTTCCTGATTTTAACAATGTTTTTTCCTTGACTGATTCTTGATCTGACATATTTTTCTTAACCAAATACGGTATAAAAGCAGATGTTTTTCATAAAATTTTTCATTTTACCGGAATCACATATAATAATCTTGTTTTATTTCTCAGTCCCAAAGTAATAATAAACTTTAGAGCAATGAAAAATCAACTTTTAATCCCTGGTGGAATTCTGATTGCGCTGCTATATCTAACAGGTTGCGGTAATAATTCTAATTCTAATTCTGCGGTATCTCCTGAAACTGCAAACCCAGTTGTTACAGCAACTCCAATTTCTCAAGCATCCCCAACAAACCTAACAGAGCCAGCAACTCAGAAATTAGCCCCCGGAACCTACTGTTATACGACAAAAACAGATACTCTTGATGCAGATGCTCAAATAATAATCGACTCAAAAAATCAAGTCAACGGTACAGTTAATGCCACAATTCACAACCAAGCGGCAAGTTACTATAGTTCTTACAATCAAACTTTGAAAGGAAATTTAGTAGGGAATAAAGCCAAGCTTGATATCGTCACAAAAATTGAATTAGATACTCAAAAATCCCAAGAAACTTGGACAATTACAGAGTCATCATTAAAGAGCGATCGAGAAACTTTTACAAAAGTAAATTGTGCAACTTTAGAACAAGATAATTCAACTATTAAACCAGTAAGAATTAGTTTTGATCAAGGAACAACTTCCAAAACAATTAAAAATTCCGTTGTTAAAGGAACTCGCGATAGTTATTTAATTGGTGCCAAAAACGGACAAAAAATAAATTTAAAAATTACCTCTTTGGAAAATAATGCTGTATTTGATGTGATTTCTCCCGACGGTAAAACTTTACAGGAACAAGCAACTAATTGGAGTACAAAACTTCCAGCGAATGGAGATTATCAAATTATAGTTGGTGGAACTCGTGGTAATGCTAGTTATGAATTAACTGTGGAAATAAAGTAGTGTAATTTCACGAAATTATTCATCCAAATTTAAATATAAAAAGACGTTGCACTCCAACGTCTCTACATAATTATTGATACGATACCAACTTAAAATTAATTCCACAAAAGATTTTGGAAAGTATTGCTTTAGAATCCAAAATCTAAAATCTAAAATCCAAAATCTAAAATCGCATCACTTGACTCGAATCGATTCGTAAATCTCTAAATAATCACTCCCTGGATGATTCCACGAGTAATCATATTCCATACCTTGCTTCGTCAGCATCCGATATTCGTCTTTCTCATTGTGCCATAACCACAAAGCCCGCTCCATTGCAAACTCCAAGGCATGAAAATCCATATCGTTAAATACATAACCATTGCGCTTCTCTGGAGGCTTAGTCGAATCATAATCCCTGTCAAACACAGTATTAACTAATCCCCCAACAGCCCGCACAATCGGCACAGTGCCATATTTTAAACCAATCATCTGCGTAAGTCCACAGGGTTCATAATTACTCGGAACTATAATCATGTCAGCCCCAGCATAAATTAAGTGGGCTAATTCCTCATTAAAACCAAGTTCTAAATGAACATCGGGATTATCATTTAAGAAATTTTTCTCATGTTGGAATAGAGCATTAATATCAGCTCCCGTTGCAGAACCCAACAAGACAAACTGTGCATCTTTATACAACGCATGATAAATCGCGTGGTGTACTAAATGAACACCCTTTTGAGCATCCAATCGACCGATATAAGCCACAATCGGTTTATCAACCTCCCGTAATAACAGCCTTTCCCGTAACGCTTTCTTATTTTTAGCTTTCGCGTCAATGTTATCTATACTGTAATGTTCGGGAATATAACGGTCAGTTTCCGGATTCCAAAAGTGATTATCGATACCGTTAAGGATTCCGCAAAACTTATCTTGATGCAAATGTAAAGTATGACTCAAACCGCAACCGACATCTGTATGATGTGCTTCCCAAGCATGATGGGGAGACACAGTAGTTACAGCATTAGAATAAACAATCCCCCCTTTCATCAAATTGATTGCAAAGGGGTTGAAATTATCCCGTAGTTTATCGTATTGAAAATAATCAGCTTCGCGATTTAAACCCGTAGCTTGGAGTATTTCCCCACCACCCATTCCTTGATGCTTAAAGTTGTGAATCGTATAACAAACCCGCTGATTTCCCATTCCATGATATTTATACATCTCATAGAGCATCACCGGCACCAAACCAGTTTGCCAATCATGACAATGAATCACATCAGGATGCTTGTTGCTTTGTAATAAAAATTCTAATGCTGCCTTACTAAAAAATGTAAAGCGCATATTGTCATCATTACAACCGTAATAGCAACCGCGATGAAAATAATTATCTTCAGAATGGGGTTCGATAAAGAAACAAACCCTTCCATGTACCCAACCGCAGTACACCGAACAATGTATAGCACCGTCATACCAGGGAACCCACAACTCTCTGTAAGCATCATGAAGCCCCCAAATATGGTCGTACCGCATACAATCATACTTGGGCAAAATTAACTCCACACAATGCCCCCGGCTTTCTAATTCCGTACTAAGTCCATAAACAACATCACCCAAACCTCCAGCTTTAATTACAGGAGCGCATTCTGACGCAATCTGTACAACGTACATTCCTACTCCTTGCTTAACCCGCTTAACAAAAATTCGCTGTATTCTGTTTTCAACAAATACAGGAAATTTACTTGACTAGCAAGATAGTACAAAAAATTCTAATTAACATCCCCCCAACATCCTTCAAAGTCAAATCTAGAGGTAGAGAGGATTATTTTTGTTGTATCCAGATGTATAACCTTTAATCATCGCCTATTAACCGTATTTTACACATCTAGCTGAAGATTAATTTAAAAAAATATTCATAAAACTTTTACATCTAAAGGAATATGCCTTAAGATAGGTTACAACACACTTGAATTGAGTTCTGTTTAGCTCACACTATTATCTTTAACTTCTATGGAGAGTAAGCTTCAAGAACTAATTGGTCAGCAAAATGTTTGGCTATTGGTTAAAACGAGTAACGGTTGGCTAAAGAATGTAGATATTTTGGATGTCAATGGTGATACTGTAACCTTCCGTTATGAATCAGAATCGGAAGTGGACAAAAAAATTTGGGAAAAGACGACTCGAATTGAAAACATCGCAGAAATAGAAATTCGTTTAATGTCAATACCCAAAGATCACAAAAAAGTGCAAGATTTACGACAAAAGTTTTCTAAGCTACTAGAACAGGAAATTCAAGAATCCCAAGAACCCCTAGAATAATAAAAGAGTTTTAATATTTTAACTTTGAACGAATAACTCACGTAGAGACGTAGCAATGCTACGTCTCTTTTTAGTTCACTGAGGTTAGAAGTCGAGTTTTGAGGTTAAATATCTGTAGATTTACCTGGGACTTAACTAAATCTGAAAATCATTAAGAAGTCGGGTTTTTTCCATAAAAACCCGACTTCTGAGCCAACTGATAAATCGTGATTCGCAATTGTGACTCAATTCGATTTTGGATTTGACATTTTGGATTTTTAGATGGGTTTCTCCTGGTAGGACAATCAAGAATATTGCGATCGCGATGGTGTCTCCTTCCATGAGAAACCCAGAGATTTAAAGATTTTAGAGAAGGCGATTACCTGGAAATTTCACGAATATCAGCATTAAAACCGTTAAATCTCTAACTAAAATCCAAAAGTACAAATTCATCTTATCCCTCTCCCATGCTTTGGAGAGGGAGCGTTTAGAACGGTGAGATTTTACAAATATTCATTCGGACTTAATCCAAAATCCCGGACAATTGCCACCCTTGGGATTTCCCCAACTCAATCAACTGTCCTCAAAATCTAAAATCTAAAATCTAAAATCTAAAATTTATTGGTTTGGTCATAACTACGAATCACAAATGATTAATTAGGGTTTTGGATAATGGGGTTGTTCAGTAGGAATTGGTGGATGTATATCAAAACTTGTTAAAGGTCTATAGCTGTACTCTGAATCGGATTCTTTTTGAATGTGTTTTTTGATTGCATCTAAATCGACAAAGCAGTCTGCGACATCAATTAAGCTTTCGCTGGTCATTGAACGTAAACTAACTACTTCGACTCTAGAACCTTGGTAAGAAACTGCATTTACTGCATAAGCCAAATCTCCATCACCACTTACTAGCACCGCAGTATCGTAGTAAGGAGCTAAATTCATCATGTCTACAGCAATTTCTACATCAAGATTGGCTTTTTTAGAACCATCTGGGAATTGTACTAAATCCTTGGTAATCACGCGATAGCCATTGCGACGCATCCACAACAAGAAACCTTGCTGTTTTTCATTAGTTGGATCTACTCCCGTATAGAAAAATGCACGCAACAGTTTAGAATCTTTTGCCAAACAGCTAAGTAATTTGGCATAGTTGATTTCAATCCCCAGTTGCAATGCTGCATAGAATAAATTTGCACCATCGATAAAAATCGCGACTCTACCGCGATTGGGGCAAGTAAAAATCGTACCATCCGGATAAAGATCCGGTGTTTCCATATAATCGTCAGGAACATCCGGGACGCTCGGAACATCAGGGACTATCAAATTTGGTCTTTGATATTCCAACTGCTGCTTGATTGGTCTTTTTGGTTTGTTTTCTTTGGTAAAAGTATTAATAGTCATTGATACCTCTGAATGTCAAAGCAAATAATTTATTTGAGTTTTGAGTTGTCACGTAAACTAGATAAACTGCGGAATCGGTTAATCCTTAGATGGAAATGCCTTTAAGTAATATTGTCTTACTTTACATCTGCTAAACACAATCTAACGGCATATTTACTAATCCTTCGGGAATAATCGAAGCTAGCAATTAGTGCAAAGAAGGCTTTACCTGCCGATTAGAACACTGATATTAAGGTAAGTTGGGTAAGTAATATTACAGGTTGACAATTCATTTTAAAGGTTATAACTCAAAAATGTTGTTTTTGTGGGTATTAATAAAACTAATCAACAAAATCTCTGTGAATATACGGTGATAATTTTACCGACAAAATAGTTAATCATTACGTCTAAACTATAAATAAAATTCATATTATGTGATGTTTATCAACTTTTTTTAACCTTAACTCAGTTTTGTGTAATTAGATTTCGGAAAAAAATTTCCTTGCAAAACATTTATTGATTCGCTCGTTTATAGTAGCTATCCGGCGTATTTTAAAGTTATCTTGAGCTGTCATTATCTAGTAACCTGAAAGTGACTTGGTTAAAGGATTATCTGAGAACTGTGTCTTTAAACCGAAATAATTACTCTTTATTGTCATTGTCGATGTGCCTCCCCGTAAGCAACCCTGAGATAGAGATAATACCGATTCTGAATAAAATAAAATTTAATATTGCTTAATAATTAAACAACAAGCTTTGACATTTGCGGCTAATTATCAACCCAAATATTAAGCTTGAAATTACAAAGAATCGGCAACACCTCTAAATCGTAAATAATTGATCTAAATTATCCAGGTTATCTAGGTCTTCCTAAAGTCGTGATATACAAAACGGCTTCCGAAGCAGGAATACCGAGAACTTCATTTACCTTGTCATCAAAAAAACCACCGATACCGCTAACACCCAAACCCAAGTGAACTGCACTTAAATTAAGCCTTTGTCCCAATTTACCGGCATCCATATGTAGATAGCGATAAACACGATCGCCATATTGAGCGACAGCAGTTTTCAAGTCGGCAGTATGAAAAATTACAGCAGCCGCATCTCGTCCCAAATCCTGCCCTAAACAGAGGTAATGCAACTCTCGGCGAAAATTTTTAAAGCGTATTTGACGTAATTCTTGGGCTTTGGGAGCGTAATAGTAGCAACCTCTTTCCAATCCTTCCACACCAGAAACAGCGATAAAAGTTTCAATTAGATTTAAATCGAAATAATCTGGAGAATTATCTAAATTTTGGTTGATGTAATTTTGGGGTTGATAAGTAAAATCGAGTAAAGCCTTTAATTCATGAAATTGCAGAGTTTCACCATTGAAAGCGCGAGTAGAACGACGTTTGAGGATAGTTTCCTCTAAATCTTCTAGTTTTTTACCCCAGTAAATGGGTTTTGTCGCAGTTGAAACTTTATCGCAAAAACTAAAATTGTATTTATCCTCGATGGACTTGTCTTGCTTGATTTCTGGTAAATTCAACTTACCAGTGGTACCTGGCTGAATCTGCGTCGCTAAATGGAAATAATCGAGCAGTTGTCCGTCAGGAACTTGGGGATAATCGGTTTCGGTAGCAGAAGGTAAAGCAGTGCGGGTACTAGGTGGATGTTGCTCCGCAGCTTGTAAATCGGCTAACCCAACAACTGCGATCGCGCCTTCTTGTTGAGAATCAATGTAAAGTAGTTCGTTGACATCTTGATCGACAAAACCGCCGATTAAATGGGGGCGATAGCCGGTGAGTGCGCCAGCTAATTCGATGTTACCCAAAAGATGTCCCGTATCTAGAAAAATCCGACGATAAGCCCTATCTTCATAACGCCAAGCCGAACGATAGAAAACAGAAGTAATCACAATTGCTAGCTGAGTGTTTTCTAAAGAAGAATTGTTCAGACAAGCCGATTGTAACTTTTGCCAAACATCACTTTCCCAATAGTGCATTAGGGAATGAGTCCGACATTGATAGTTGTACAAACCAGGAGGTAAAAACGGCATACCTTTGGAAATCAAATACATTTCCGCTGGATATAAACCTCCCGCAGAAGGTGCAGCACGCAGGTAGACTGTATTTCCCATCGAAGGCATTCTCGCAGTCAAACCGTAGCTACAAAACAGTAGTCGGGAAAGTCTTTGCCACCATTGAGCTTGGGAATTATTAGCAAATGACTCTGGTTTTTCTTTGATGTAAGGTTTTAAATCGAAAGTAGAACCAATTTTGTACTCTTTGAATGGTACGGGTTGTTTAGCCCAGTCTAAGCCTTTGTTTTTGGCTGATATGGTTTCTGGGTCATATTTAGTGCGTTCGTGGTAGTGCTGAGCGATTGATTGACGTAATTCTGGCATAAGAGTTTATATACGCTTGTGCTAAAACATATCTTGACATTCCTAAAGGTCATTATTTCGTGATAAAAAGTACAAAGTTTAGTTATTTTATTGTTTCGTAAACTTTTATGAGTGAGAATTGGGCATGGAGCATAAGGCATAGGGCATTGATTTATAACTTTTATAATTTTTATGATGTTTAATTATTATTTTTCCAAAAACAAATTACCGAACATTTCAATATTTATCAAAGTGTGTCCGGAACTTTTCTTCTTTTGCAAATATATAAATTTAACCTGAGCAATGCAAAATAATACATCAATTCAATTAACAGTTATCAGTCAACTATTCCCAATTCCCTATTCCCAATTCCCTATTCCCAATTCCCTATTAATTATTTTCAGGATTTCTTGGCTGTGGAGTTGGTAGTACAGTTCGTGAAGAACGAAATTTACGCTTGAGAAAATAGCCAGCAGCAATCAAAATTAACAAATATGGAGTGTATACGAGCAACCAAATACCTAATTTCATTAATCCTACAGTAAATTCACCAAAAGAGCGAGTAGAACTATTCCATGCATCTTGAATTTGTGCAGGTAATCCAGGTTGATTACTAGTACTTGAAACTGCTGCTTGTAAATTTAGTGTAATTGTAGAGAAAGCAACTTGATTTTGTAAACTTTTTAATTGAGCGGTAATCTGTTCAATTTGTTGTCGCACATTGCTAAGTTCTTGAGCAACACTTAAAATATCTTTGACAGAACCGGATTTATCCATAATTTTGAGCAGATTACTTTCAGTTCTGCGTAAATTGGTTAATCTGGCTTGAAAATCTACTATTTGTTCTCCGACATCTTCGGCGCTAATATTACGACTTTGTACGGTTCCTAATTCGGCTAATTGATTAAGAGTTGTTTCCAACAAATTTTGTGGAACTCGCATTTGAATTGTAGCGCTAGGACGAGAAGCATCGGAACTATCAAGCTGTGTTTCCTCTAAACTGAGTAAATAGCCTTTTTGTTGATCAATAATTTGCTGTACTGTATTAACAGTTTTTTCTAAAGAATCAACAATTACGGTCATTGTGGCTTTTTTGATTAACTGGGGTTTTTTAGTCGGTAATTCTTTGGTTGCTTGAGCAACATCGGCAACTTCTTGAACTGCATCAGATGAAACGATACTTTGCGGTGAACTAGTTTGATCATAAGACGCAGAGCCACAACTTGTAAAAATTAAACTTCCTAAAAAAAGGCTCAGAAATAAACTTGCTTTGCTTGTAACAAATATCGGAGAAATCTTTGTGTAAAATTTAAGCATAATTGCCAGATAATTTCAGTGCTAATACTTATTGTATTTCAAGGTTAAAGGTTAAAGGTTAAAGGTCAAAGGTCAAAGGTTAAAGGTTAAAGGTTAAAGGTTAAAGGTTAAAGGTCAAAGGTTAAAGGTTAAAGGTTAAAGGTTAAA
>JAAUSO010000164.1 GCA_012033205.1 Richelia sp. SL_2_1
TATGGAGTCCTAGTTATTTTGCTATTTCAGTAGGAGGTGCGCCGTTGGAAATTCTCAAGGAATATATCAAGAATCAAGAAAAGCCGCTCCTTTAAGGACGGGGCTTGCATCCCATTATTTTCGGTCAACTAATCAAACTTTCTCGTAAGCCTAAAACAAGTAAGCCAAAGAAGCCTTCAATATGGCGGCGCGATAAGAATGGTTTGAGATATTGTCAGATACCACCGATTGATGACCAAAATACTGGTGTGGCTTTACAACGGATGATAGACTCCGAAGGATTAAGCGCTCAACAAATAGTGAGTGAAGCGATAGCGTTACGACAGGCATTTATTGAAGGGCGTTTAAACTGGGTATGCGATAGTCAACAGACTCTTAATATGGAAGCTGTTAAGGTTGAGAGTTCGGAAGATAGATTTGATGATGAATCTTTAGAGAACGAAGATGTTAGTGATAATGAGCCAATTATTGAAATAGATAATTTATCAGAAGACGATGCTGTTTTTTCAGACAGTATAATTTTCAATCCAATCACAGTCCAAGAAACAGTAGAAACACTTAGTGATAAATTATTTACTGAGGTAGAGAACATCAATCATTTTGGAATAAATCATGATGATGTTGCGGAACAATTAGTTAAAAGTATCATTAGTTTTTGCAACGCTCAACCTATATCTGAACAATGGAATACTTTAGCTGAAATTACCCGTAGAAATAGCAACGCTTTAATGATAGTTATCAGATATTCGGATCAAGACTGGTTTTTCAATTTGCCTCAATTGCTAGCGGATGCAGCATTAAAAAATCCGCTAGAACTCGATTGGGTAGACAAGCAATTGCTTAGTAAAGCACTTTTATTAATTTCAAATAGCACAGTTATTGATCATAATACCCACTAATAATTCTTAATCCATATCTTGCACTATAGAAACCTATCGTTAAAATAATTACTAATTGTTTGACTTGATTTTTACCCGTCTGGGACTTCAAGTAAGAGTCTGATAGCAGAAGTCCATTAAAATGGACTAATAATAATATTGGCAGCTATTGCTCTAAATCTGGGATTGGCATCAAATTGTGCTAGATTTACTTTAGATAGTTATTTAATCAAGTTATCAACGCTTATCGCTATAGTTAATTTGAGATAGTTATTTATGGAATTATGGGTAAATTTGCAATTTGTAGATGGTGATTTTGAACAAGGATTTAGAAAAATCCAACTTCAGATAGATGCTTTTTCTACTCATACTCATTCTATACAATTAAATACTCAACTACCCTCAGCCCCAGAAATTCCCCCAAGCTATGAGCGTTGGAAAAAAACCTACGACTTGTTAGCTCAACCTAGGAGCAGAGGCTTTAGACAGAACCAAGTTACAAATATATCTACAGATGTTTGTTCTGAATACGCTAAATATTTAAAAGAAAAACTTAACCAGTGGCTACTACCAATCAAGTCACAGTTAGAATTAGTCATCCCCTCGAATCTAAATTCGGATATTCGTTTAATTATTAATGCTCAGGAAATTAAATCAGAAATAACCAAAAATATTTTACATCGTATACCTTGGCAAGAATGTAATTTATTTAGGGAAAATTCGGCATCAGAAGTAGCACTTTGTTTTAAAGATTTATTTTCTTCATCTCTTGAAAAAGTCAAAAAATCAGATTCTGAAACTTTCAGAAGAATTAAGATTATTAGTATTTTGGGTGATAGCCAAAACATTGATACTTCAACTGATGAGGAATTAATTTTAGGTTTAGAAAAACGAGGAGCCGAAACCGTTTTTTTGAAAGAACCCCAGCGCGAAGAATTGCATCAACTTTGGGATGAACCTTGTGATATTTTATTTTTTGCTGGACACAGTGAATCTCGCGAACATGGTAAAAAAGGGATAATAGCTCTTAATCCCGATGACAGTTTAGATTTAGAAGAAATTCCTCAAACTTTAAAATCAGCAATTAATCAAGGTTTAAAATTAGCGATTTTTAATTCCTGTGATGGGCTGGGTTTAGCCCAACGATTAGCAGATTTAAATTTACCCTCGTTTTCGCCAGTGGATTCAAGATAATCGGGAGTTTCGCACTTGGCAAGAAAGATTAAAGCCAAATGTCCGAGAATGGCAAGATTGTAAGTACGACCGGACATAAAGACCGGGTTAATGACGTGAGTTTCTCCCCTGATGGTAAAACAGTGGCTTCTGCATCCAACGATGGAACAGTAATTTTGTGGGATTTTGATTTAGATAATTTATTAGTACAAGGATGTGATTTGATACACAACTATCTCAGAAATAATTCTGAGGTGAATGAGGGAGATAGAAAGTTGTGCGATCGCATTGGGAAAAAGCGTTAACCAATATCTTGTAACAGTCGCCAGATATTGCCAAGGGTTATAAATGTAGCTCTTATTTTGTTGGGAATCTATCTTAATTATTTCAGCTAAGTGTATAGGTTGTGTTTATCTTGCCTCTACCTTTAGATAAGTTCAAGTCCAATCAACCTATACACTTGTGGCAAGCAAATAGAAGTTTACTTTCGATCAACAAATTCTCTAACCCTTATATATCAAAGCTTACAGAAAATTGTATTTCTTCGAGATGTAATACCATTCACAAAATATAATACAAATCATATTTGGTAGAGACGCGATTATTGCATGACAGTTGCACGCTGCTTTGCTCTCAATTTTCACAAATTCAGATAGGGTTGCTATATTCCTCAACAGTGCATATGTTTCCAAAATTAACCCTGTACATATAAAGGTAGCCCTAAGAAGATTAATTAAAAAATCGTCTCTGGTGCTAAAGCTTTGCTGTTAATGTCATATTTTCAAGAGACTTGAGGTAATTTAAATGACTGTGGTATCCAGGGGCAACGCATCTTGTCATTAAGAAAGGAATATTCTCAACAAACCGTCAATCAGTCGCATTAAGTGATGCTTATTGACTTATTACTGAGTTAGACTTTTAATTCTAGCTTTACAAGTAGATAAGATACTCTCGACGATAAACCTTATTTTACCGTTTGATACATATTTAACCTCTTTAGTCAATATCCTATGCTCTAAATTGAGATGCGTTTGCCCTGGATTTCAGCGCGAGTTGGGGAGATTTCCTTCTGACGCTGCCGAAGACTACATAAATATAAATAAAAATAAATAAATACAAATCATTCACAAAAGTGCATATCTAAGCCAATATTATCGCCATATTATGTGATGTAGAGGGATGCAGTCCCAAGAAAATTCATCAAAAAATCTCTGGTGCTGCTTCGCGATTAATACCATATTTTCCCAGTCGTAAAGTAATTTGAATTACCATGACATCACCAACAAAATATTGGCAAATGCAAATACTTCCCATCGGGGAAGATGTTAAGCTCAAACACTACAGGGAAATCTCTAAGGCAAAAGACTTTTTTAAAAGACAATTCCCTGAATTAATCGGTAAGTGTATACTATCAAAAGACGAAAATCAACAAGTTCAAACTATTTTATGGAAACTATTTCACTCAACTGATGACATTTACCAAAGTGCGATGGCGGGACTTTGTTTACGTTGCTATGTTTCTCACCGGATTCTCATTTCCTGTAAACTCATTCCTCACATCTACAATGTCAATGCCGAAAATCTGTTTAATTACACCGATTTACTATCTTTGGTTTTAAACGATGATGGTAAAACCCTAATAATTATAGATACTAAAACAAAAACTCAATACAAGTTGAATCATCATGATGGTAAAATGCAAGCGATCGCTAAAGGTGGAGAATTTTTTAGTGTTGATATTTTGCGGAGATTTAATCCCGATTTAGGTCATAAGGAAAGCTTGGATAATTGGACTACCAGACTCACCCGTCAAAATGAAAATATCAAGTCATTTTTGTGGGGATTTGGGTTAGCAACTCCCAGTGATTGGGGATTACTATGTAAATTGGGTCCTCGTTCTTTATCACAACTACTCCCAATGGAAGACCAAGAAATTATCAAAGCCTTTCAGACAGTTTACCAGCGAGATAGACTCAAAAATCAGCAAAAAGGACGTTGTTTAGAACCAACACCAAATCAATTACAGGAAATCTTGAAATTGTTACAAAAAATTAACTTGAATTTTTCTCCACAGCAGTTAATTGTACGTCTAAAATATATTGCAGAAATATTGCGTCAAGACTGGCTTTATCGAAAAAGTGGTTATATTAAAACTGTATCCACAGAAGTATATAATAATCCGACTAATGATTATTTTGACAACCCAAAATTACCTTATTATATAGACAGTAACCCGGAGGATGTAGAATTAGCAAAGTTACAAGAAACCTGTCAACATTTATTTGAGCAAACGTTATATCAAATAGTCGAGGAAGTAATTCAGCAGCGTGTCCAAGAGTTGCAAAAAGTAAAGGATATAAAAATTTTGCTCAACTATTTCCTGAAGGATTACGACTTTATTACCAAGAAAATAAGTCATTGAATGAAATTAGCAAAATTTGGGATATTGATTGGAGTAAAGCCAGACGAATTTTTCAATTAGAAAACTTTTTGGATATAGTACAGTATAGAACTGAAGAAGTTTTTTTAGATAATCTTTTAAAATCTTTCAATGAATCCCGAACAATGAAAATTTCTCAAGAACCAGATTATCTCAATAATATCACTAATGAAATTAGAGAATTTGTCTGGAATAAAACATTTAAGAAAGCAAAATCAGAACTATTAGCTAGTAAAAAAAAGATGAAAAATAGCTTGTTTGCTCAAATTATCAGCATTTATTTTAATGATTTGCGTGAGCCAGTTTAAACTAATAATTCGCATCAAATATACATCATTCATTCTATCTTTTCTCAGATAATTCATCAAAGAGGCAATATGGCTAACTCACGTATTAATCAACTTAAAACTCAACAGAATAAAATAAACTGGTCTCCAAAATTTGTTTGGTTAGAAACAGAAGATTTTGATGAGGCACGGGTAATTATTCAAGATAATTTGAGCCAATTATCTGAGAAAAATCAATGGCAAATATATTTAAAAGCACTATCACAAATTGGTTTTGAAAAGTATGTGAAAGAAAGAAATCCCACTATCAAAATTAAACAAGATAATAGTATTAGTCTAATTGATGATTTTTCTTTTCTTTGGATTAATGATTTTCGTCTGTGTTTAATTATCTTTGATAATTTGGTTGATGATTTGATCATTGTGCCAAATAAACTCATCACTTCAGCCGAAATTGCTGCTCATTTTTATGTCTTGTTAGAGGTATTAGAAGAAGAGGAAAAATTAAATATTTATGGCTTTTGGCGTTATGATGAACTATTTAAATATTCTCAATATTCTCAATCACTAGATTTCCAATCTCAACCAAATGAAAATTTTCAATTACCACTATCTTTACTTGATACAGAGTTAAATAATCTTTTACTATACACTCGTTTTTTAAAGCCTTCTGCGATTACTCTTTTCGCATTAGAAGATTACCGATTAAAAAACCGCAGAGGCGCAGAGAGCGCAGAGGAAAGAGGTAAAGAGAGATTAATTTTAGAGCCTTCTGCGATTAAATTACCAGTTACAGTAACAATTGATAACACAGTAATAGAAACTGTAATTCAAGTAAAAAATCAAGTAGATAAAGTATTAGTAAATCTGAGTAATGGTGGGATGATATATTTGAAGAAGGTTGGCAATCTACAGATTTGGTTGGGATTAAAGTTTTAAATAATCCGATGTGGGGTTATGTTAGAAATAACGAAAATTCACATAAGTTTTCTATTTCACGAACTAAATTCTTTGATTTTGGACTATTATTGCAAAATCAAACTTTAGCTTTAATTGTAAATCTTCAACAAGAAGAAAATGGAGAACAAAGTGTACTTGTACAAATTCTTCCTCATCAAGCAGAATATTTACCACCCGGTTTGAATTTGAAAATTACTCTTAATCCTAATACTGCTGATTCTATCAGTCAGGAAGTCAGTGCAAGACAAATTGATAACCTAATTCAATTAGAGTTTACTGAAGAATCGAATCAAGAATTCAAAGTTGAAGTTAGTTATCAAGATACTGTGTTTACTCAGGAATTTATTTTGTGAAAAGAAAGTCATGAAAGCGGATAGAAAACATTAGTACAAAATCTCCAGAAACTTTGGTTTTTATAGCACGAATGATTGTGCTATTTTTGAGTAGACGTTTAGATATTTCATAATTCAACCATCTAATTTGCCTTCACCGATCGCGATAGTTTTGAAGTAGAACTTGCATATCTTGCAATTGTTGCTCTCTCTTGAAAAGTTACTCATGGGGGGGGAAGCACGGCGCTCAATGTGTGGACGCAGGTTCAGCACCGATACCAACTGATTTGATTAGGAATGACCGCAATTGTCACAATATACGGGTGGTGCGTGACGCTTCGGAAAAAATTTGAACGGTTCTATAAGACTTGTCGCGTCACGCACCCTACAAGGAAAATATGCCGGTTGCGTAAATCCTATTGATATTAGCTGTCGTTTCCAATCTCCAAACCGCGATCGCGTTAACATGATAAATGTTCAGTGTCTAGCGCCCAAACAAGTGTAACTTTATCCTGTGTTCTTACAGTTTGCTAAGTCTAGAACCACAGCAAGGAATCGACCATGTTGCTCACTTTCAAACAGCACACTATAAGTTAACTTAGAAATATTACTATCTAAGTAGGTATGCAAAATTAATTGTGTCATTGCGAGCGACAGCGGATCTTTCTCAAAGTGTTGCGATGAACCGCACCCTACGGGTGAATGCTTCGTTTCACTCCGTTCCACTCGCAATGACAAATATACAATTAATTTTGTCTAAGTACTTATCAAAATTTATTGAAGGGCTAAAACTAATCATATTTTTCCAAAGAAGTGCATAAGTTGATTTTGCTTACACCTATAAGAGTATAGAAGTTAAGCTGATTAATACTCAGTTCGGCTAAATTAAAAAAATATGATTTTAACAAGGGGAGGAATTGAATTGATAATTACGCGATGTGACAGTTGCCTAAGTCCTGAATATATGAATATCATAAAATGACATTAATTTGGCTATATCTCATAATCAAGCATAATGTTAAAACTACATAACCATAATAGACATACAGAACTAACCCTAATTTTTTGATTAATAAGGAAAATGGTAAATATCCAGAACCAGATCAATAATGTCATTCAAAAGCGGCGTGAACAACTGCCACTTATTGAAGCACATATTCAGCAAGTGAGGGATGTCGAAAAGGCTTTGAACGAACTCAATAGCGCACTTGCAAATCTTGTCAATCACCCCAAAGCAACGGATCAACTACGAGTGTATCTGCGGGATTTTCAACAGTATCCCTTTCGTCAGTGGATTGCTAGTAGCCTTGATCAGTTAAGTCACGTCCAAGCAAGACTTCAGCGGGAAACTATTAATATAGGTGTGAGTGGACAAGCACGAGTTGGTAAGAGTACGCTTCTCCAGACAATTGCTGGTCTTACAGAAGAGCAAGTCCCAACAGGAACAGGTATACCAGTTACCGCAGTACGAAGCCGTTTACGCCATTCCACGACTCATTCACGAGCTATTCTCACCTTACACACCTTTGAAACATTTCGAGACCAAATTCTTGAACCCTACCATAAAGAACTTAAACTCTCTTCTTGCCCAACAACACTTGTAGATTTCGAGTCTTTCAATTATTCTGAGCCAAATATTTTGGGCGACAATGCTCAACACAGTTCTATAGTTTTGTTAGAACGGCTTCGTAAAATGCAGAAGGCTCTTCCCTCATACTCAGCAGATTTAACTGGAGAGACACGAGAAGTAAACTTGGAGGGATTACGTTCGTGGGTTGCATACCCAACTAATGAAGAAGAGAAGAACCCGAATTGTCCACGACGTTATTTAGCTGTGCGAGATGTTTTGATTGAATGTCGCTTTTGTGCTAAAGATGTGGAAAATTTAACTGTAAAATGTGAAACATACTTTAATGATAATGGTGGTAGAAAAGATCAAAGTGCAGCTTTAGTTGAGGGAATTCAAAAGCTATATCGGGATTTGCTGTTTGCAGTACGTCAAGAAATTGATAGTGCTACAAATAAGCCAGAAATATTAATTCAATATCACCCGATTGACACTATTGGATGTGTAGAAATAAAAGATGCTAGATGGATTAAGGAATCTGAAAGTTTAGGATTTCAAGCGGAATATCGTGTCCGTCCTCCCCGACATCTTTGTCCAAAAGGTGCTGATGGTTTACTGATTTCTATCTGTCGCCAAATTGTGAGTTTAGAAAAGGATAAAAAACGGGTTTTTTTCAGTCGTATTTGGCGTTGGTTCACAGATGAAGATGAAAAGTTAAAGAAGGCGATTGAGACACTTCAAGCAAAAAACTTTGGAACACGTGTAAAACATTTATAAATTGGAGGTTAGTAGATGTCTCAGATATTTATTGAAACAAGAGGAAAATCAATTGATTACAGATTTATTGTTAAATCACCATCACGTTCTTGGTGGAGAGAATATAGCCAATATACTGCGTTTGAAAACCCAACTTTTATCATTAACAATACGTCTGAAAGTTGTGATATCTATCTTAGTGCTATTCCTTCACTGCGTAAGGATAGAACTCAAACTACTATTCGGTATACTTTAGTAGCCAATCTAACTAAGAATGACACTAATTTAAATGTTCTGAACAAACTAGTCTTAATATGGCTAGAAGAGGTCAAATTAGCACCTGACAATCTTCCTAAAATAAGTCAAATTGGAGATTTATTAGACAATTGTTTTCCGGAAAAATTCATAGAAGAATTATTGCTAGAAAAGCAACCAAATGGTGAAGGTGAAAATAAATTTCAACAGGGATTACAACAATTTATAGATGGTATTTCCCGGATGACATCTTCCGAATCAAAATCTGAGTATACATCTAGATACAAAGTTTGGTATGGGGGAATAGATAATTATAAAAGTCATAATACGTGGATTTCACTTGTTGATGAATTATTAAACCAAAGGAAAGAAGGCAAAGCTTTATTACTAAATTTAGCCGGAGAGAATGACCTGAAAGAATTATTAATAACTGAGCAACACAATCATCAAAATAATCAAAATATAGGTTTGCTGATAATAGAAAATGACCAGGAGCCAACAGAAGTAAAATATTCTAATCATACTGATTCTATACAAGAATTAGTAGGATATTTTTTAACTTCATTCGTACAAAATCGCGCCATGAAATTTATGGCGCTATTTATTTTTATCGCATTATTTGTTGTAATAGGGGGTAATTTTTTTTTAAAAAACTATATTTTGAGCGATGAGAATAAAATTGTTGATTTTGTGTCAAAATATTGTACAAAACCTGCATCAATTCCACTATTAAAACCGGAAAAATCTAAACTCACCGCAGAGGAATTAGCTGAGAAGTTGGGGGTAAGTACAGATAACCTTTTATCTGAGGTAAAAAATGTCATAAAAGCTTTAATAAATGGTCAGCAACTCATGGAAAAGGAAGATGGAATTTTGAAATTGAGACTTCTAAAGATAAGAAATCTATACTCAAATTTCAAAAAGTTGATTGAACTTCCAAGGAATACAGGGAGTAGGGAGTAAGAAATACGTAAAAATTTAATTATATATGTATGAGTAAAAAAACTCTGCGTCCCTCTGCATTCACAAATTCTATAGCAATCCGAATTGAGATGTGAGAAAATACTTAGATTCAAACTTGGGAATAGAAGTCAAATTTGACTCATACCTGGCGACTGGAAGTCGCAGCTACACAAACCGGCACCCGCCGTGGCAGCGGGTTATTTATTAAGTCCACGCAGGTGGACTTCGTTTCTGTAGTAGCGGTTTAAACCGCCAGATTATATATAAATTTCTTACAAATCATTTAGGATTGCTATATATAATTCCCATATCAACTATCCCAACCGAGAATTTCGGAAATTTCTTGTGCTAATGTTAAGGGACTGAAGGGTTTAGCGATCGCTGCTTTAATTCCTAAATCTGTGTAGCGGCTACTTTCGGTATTTTGCACTTTAGCTGTGAGTAAAATTACTGGAATTGTGTTAGTAGTTGAGTTTTCTTTAAGACATTTAAAAGTACTAATACCATCCATATCTGGCATCATTACATCTAAAAGAATTGCATCTGGTTTTTCTGTTTCGGCTTTTTGAATTCCTTCAATTCCGGAACTTGCTGTTATTACTTCCCACTTTGCGGTAGTTTCTAAACAAATTTTAATCACTTCCTGGATATATTCTTCGTTATCAATTACTAATATCTTTTTTACTGTCATTACTAATACCAATAAATTATTTTATTTAAATAAATGATGATTCTTAGTTATTTACTGTTAACTGTTATCGGCAGAGTAAAATAAAAGGTACTCCCAACTCCCATGATACTTTCAGCCCAGATTTTTCCACCGTGCATTTCTAGGATGCTGCGACAAATGGCTAAACCTAAACCCGTACCTTCATGGTTACGGGAATCTGAAGAATCTACCTGTTGAAAGCGCTCAAAAATAACTTCTAATTTATCTTCGGGAATACCGCATCCGCTATCTTTAACTGCAAATAATATTTCTGAATCTTGCTCAAAAGCTGTTAACCAAACTGTGTTACCGACGGAAGAAAATCTAATTGCATTACTTAGTAAATTTGTCAATACTTGAATAATGCGATCGCATCTACTTCTACATCTAATTCTAATAGAATTGGTGAATTTTCTACTGATAGTTTAACTTGGGCTTTATCGGCTAAAGGTTGTGTAATATCTATTGCTTGTGCAATTAACTCAGAAACTTGATATATTTGCTTGCACATTGTGACTTTACCAGATTCGATGCGCTCGATATCGAGAATATCACTAATCAGTCTTACCAAGCGTTCGGTGCTATCGGTAGCAATTTGCACTAACCGTTTACCATCTTCAGAGTTTGCTGGAATTAAACCAGTAGCCAGCATTCCTAAAGAACCATGAATTGAAGTTAAAGGGGTACGGAGTTCGTGAGAAACTACTGAAACAAACTCATTTTTCATGCGTTCAATTTGTTTGCGGTTGCTGACATCTTGCAAATAAACTGTATAAATTATCTTGTCGTCTAATTTTAAAGTTGAAATCGACGCTTCTGCGGGAAATACGCTGCCATCTTTGCGTTTACCGTAAATTTCGCGACGTTCACCTATTTTTCGAGATGGAGTAGAGGATTTACCAAAATTGGTTACATGATGACGGTGAGCTTCTACTGAACCTTCGGGTAAAAGTAAATCTAAAGGTTTTCCGAGTGCTTCCTTTAGCGAATAACCGAAAATTCTCTCCGCACCTTGATTAAATAAAGTAATCCGCTGATTGCTATCAGTAGAAATGATTGCATCGGAGGCAATTTCTACAATCCCAGAAAATTGGGCTTGCGCTTGCTGACGTTCTGTTAATTCTAATTGTAAGCGTTCGTTCATCTCTACTAATTCTACAGTGCGTTGTGCGACTCGATTTTCTAATTCTTCCTTGCCTTGACGCAGAGATGTTTCGATATGTTGTTTTTCGATGGCACCGGAAAGAACGTTAGCAATGGCTTGTAAAAAATACACGTCATCTTGGTTAAAAATCCGTTTCTGAGGACTATATACACCTAAAACACCATAAGCACTGTCAACCCCGAAAATTGGTACGCTTACACCGCTAATAATGCCGTATTCTTCAAGTAAGGTAGGGCTGTTAAATCGGGTTTCTTGACGCAAATCTTCAATAATTACGGGTTCTTTTGTCAGCAAGGTATTACTAGTTAGGGAATCATTGAAACTTAACAGCGCTTGTCTGATTAATCCTTCCTCCCAACCAATTCCCGCACGCAGTAACATCACATTACCTGATGGTAACATTTCTAAAATATGACAAAATTCGATATTTAAACTTTGAGCAACTAGGGCAACAGCTTCATCCATCAAAGCAGATATATCTTGATTTAATAAAGCTAATTGTCCCAATTGTGCAACACTTGCTTGCTGCTGAACTTTGGCTTTAAGTAACAGATTAATTTGTTCTCTTTGTGCTTCAATTTGTTTTTGGGTTGTGATATCTCGCGTCACAGCCAATTGCATAAGTTGACCATTTTCTGGATTAAGTAAAGGTACTCCATGAGTTTCTACAAGCCGATGACTACCTTTCAAACCGATGATTTCAAATTCTAAAGTCTCTTTATTTCCCCTACAAACACTTTTATTTAAATCTTCAAAAGCCTGACGATATTCGGGGGAAATTACAGCATAAATATTTTGACCAATTGCAGTTTCATCGGCTTCAATCATCGCCAAACCTGCGGGATTAATTCCTAATAAAGTTCCTTCTGCATCAACTAATTTGATACATTCAGGAGATGCCTTAAAAATTGTTCGCCAGCTTTCCGATTCCATTTTATGACGTTTTTCCCGTTCTTTTGTCATGCGTCGAATTAAATTAATTCTTTCCAAACGGTTGACAATTCGGGTAACTAATTCTGGCCCCACAATTGGTTTGCTGACAAAATCATCTGCACCAACATTAAAAACTTGATTTACAGTTTCTGCTTCATTATGAACCGTTAAAAACAATACTGGTAGAAGGCTCCAGCGGGAATGATTGCGAACTTGATGACACAGTTCAATTCCATTAAATCCTGGCATTTCTATATCTAAAATTAATAAATCTGGTTGGATTTCTTCTAAGGTTTGCCAAAATTTTTGTGGTTCTGCTAAAGTTTTTACGGTGATTCCCCAATATTTAAGTAAATTTTGTAAGACTTCCAAAACTTTTGGATCATCATCTACAGCTAATACTGTTGCTTGTGCATTCTCTAAGTTTTTAATTAATTGCAGCGCAGTTTCTAAAATTTCTTCTGAACAAGCAGATTTTTGCAATATTCTATTGTCCTCATTGTCAATCAATGGCATTTCTCTACTTGCGTCTACTTGTTGAGATAAGTTTTGAAATATTTTTTTAGATGTTTCTTGAGATAATTCTTGAGATAAGTTTTGATATGTTTCTTGAGATAATTCTTGAGATGATTTGTCAGATAAGATTATGACTGGAATTGACGGTTTACGATTTTTGAATTCTGCTAATAAACTTAAACCATCATTTTTTCTTAAAATAGAATCATCAATTATTGCTAGATTTGGATGTTCTTGGTAAAGTTGTTTTCTCGCCTTAGAAATGCTGTTTACAGTAGCAATATTTAACTTAAAAATAATTGCTTTTTCGATGAAATCTCCGGGTATTTCTTGATGTGGATCAACCACTAAAAATAAGGATATTCCGAAACGTGTTGATGTTTATTCTCCGATGTAATTGAAATTGGTGATGGTAAATTAATTTCAATTATTAAAGCATTTACCCAATCATTAAATTGTCGAATTTCAGTTTGATTGAAAACCTGATTTGCTTTGAGTAAAAGTTCAATTTGACGCGCTAATTTAGAACCCTTCGCAAAACCAAAAGTTCCTAGAGAACCAGCCAAGGTATGAGCTTCTGCGACTGCTTGAGAATGCAATTCCTGCGTCAAACATTGATTATTTTCTAATGCTTGTGCTGCTCTGAGCAATACATTTACCTGCTCGGATACACGCCCTTTATATTTTTCCCAAACTCCAGCAATCGCAGCAAGAGTTTGTGCTTTACTTACTTGAGAACTCGATGCTTCTTCCTCATTTTCTTGTCCGTTTTTCTGCTTATCTTCTTGTTCTATTGTCTTCCTTTCCTCATCAATGGGCTTTAAACGATACCCAATACCATATACAGTTTCAATTAAATTATTAGGAGCCCCTGCTGCTTTCAGCTTCATTCGTAATCCTTTGATATGAGTACGAACTGCTTCTTCAGAAGGAATATCTTCATAAGACCACAAATGCTCTAGAATCATTCCACAGCTAAATACACGGCGACTATTACGTAAAAATAATTCTAATAATGAATATTCTTTAGGAGTTAAACATAAATTTTTTGTATTATAATCTACTTCGCAACTGGTAGGGTCAAGACGCAAATTACCCCATTCTAATACTGTCGGTAAATTGACATTTCCTCTACGTAATAACGCTCGAATCCGGGCAACTAATTCTTCTTCATCAAAAGGCTTGACTAAATAATCATCTGCTCCAGCATCCAAACCAACAGCTTTTTCATGGGAACTATTGCATCCAGTTACCAGCATAATTGGAATCAACAAGTTATGAGAACGGATTCGTCGGCAAAGACTAATACCATCGAGTTTTGGTAAAGTTATATCTAAAATAATCAAATCGTAATCGAAAGCTTCAACTAAATCCCAACCCGCTTCTCCATCGGCAGCAACTTCAACTGCATAATTTTTATTAGTCAGCACAGCACTCAGCGCTTCAGCAACAAGTTGATCGTCTTCTACAATTAGAATTTTCATAGATTCGGGCGCTTGAAATTCAATAAAGGTTTAGAATTGATTTTTTTTAATGTTTTTTAATTGATTTTAATGTTTTTTAATTGATTTTAATTGATTTTCAGAAAGTGTCAACTGGTTTGCTATTTTTATTTTAGAATAAAAGATAAATCCAGATTGACTTTCATGAACAAATATAATTTTTATTTAAGATTTTATTGAAGATTTTCTGTAATTTTTTTAATGATTTTTTAATTTTTAAAAATTTTCATTTTCGGGAGCATAATTTGAGGATAAAACAGCTAAAAATTAGTTTAAGAATTACTTGAATATTTTGATCAATTCTCAAGATGATCCTCACAACTTCCTCAAATTTATAATTTAACTTTAATATTGAATGGTTTACTAACAGCGTTGCGATTAAGATATTAATTTTCTGATTAGTACAGAAGAGGTAGAAATATGTTAAAAAAAATTTTAGTTGCCATAGATGATGGAGAAACTAATCAACATATCTTAGATGAAGCTATATCTTTAGCTTTAGCTGCCGATGCTCAACTAATACTTACCCATGTGGTACTCCCCTTTACTGAAATATATCCCGAACCAGGTTATATTGCTGCCCATGGTTATCATCCTACAGTACATGGTGAAACGGCAATTAGTTACTATATGCAAAGATTGCAGGCTTTAGAACAACAAGGTATGGAATTGTTGCAATCCTTTGCGAATAAAGCTGAAACGAATGGTGTAAAGACTGAATTTGTTCAAGCTACTGGTTCTCCAGGATATATGATTTGTAATGTTGCTCGCAGTCGAGAGGTTGACTTGATAATAGTCGGTCGTCATGGACGCACAGGATTGACTGAGTTTTTCTTGGGTAGTGTTAGCAATTATGTACTGCATCATGCACCTTGTTCTGTTTTGACAATCCAAAAACCAGTTTATCAAGAAACAACTGATTCTTTGCTCATGGAAGCAGCTTTGATGTAATTCCATCGTATTTGATAAGTTGTTACGCATTTAATTTGTATAATATTAGCGAGCAAGATGTAAGCACTACAATATTTTCAAATTTTTGGATTATACACAGGACTGTTAACTGACAGTTGAATCATAAATTTAAAATTTGAGGAACTTGTGAGGAGAAGGCAACCAGTAATTAAACCAGTGAACAGTGTTAGCGTTCACCCAGTGCGGTGAGCGCCTTATTAATAGCTTCCTACCTGATCTCCGACGATACACCGTCGCAACAAATAACTGATAACTCCCGTCCGAGCCTCCTTCTAACAACTAACAACTAACAATTAACTACTAACTCCTGATTATGTTTAGCAAAATTTTGGTTTCTATTGATAATTCTCAAATGAGTACACAGGTTTTTGAACGAGCTGTGTTTTTAGCAAAATGTTCAGGTGCAAGCTTAATGTTGCTACACGTAAAATATGTGGGAAGTTGGTAGCCCTGTCTTTTTAAAGCAGGGTGGAAAACTGACTCAAGCAGATTTATCTGCCTTTAAAATTAATGTCTTTCGTGGTGTGGGTCATTGATATAAGCCAT
>JAAUSO010000165.1 GCA_012033205.1 Richelia sp. SL_2_1
AGTTAGGAGTTTAGGAGTTAGGAGTTAGGAGTTAGGAGTTAGGAGTTAGGAGTTAGGAGTTTTTGACCTTTAACTCTAACCTTTGACCTTTAACCTCTAACCTTTGACCTTTAACCTCCAACCTTTGACCTTTAACCTCCAACCTTTGACCTTTAACCTCCAACCTCTAACCTCTAACCTTTAACCTTTAACCTCTAACCTTTAACCTTCAACCTCTAACCTTTAACCTTTAACCTTTAATTGATATCTAATGAAAAAAATTGGAAAATATTTGATTTGGTTAGCACCGTTTTTGATCACAGCGGGTTTGACGGTGGGTTTTATTTCGGAAGATTGGGGAACGATTCCCCTAGTGTTGATAATTTTAGGATTAACGATTGCTGTAGTCTGGATATTATGGCAAAGTTATTCTACTAAATGGTGGAGTCGCCGTTCTACTCAAGTTGGTACTAATGCGTTAATCGCAACTTTGGCTGTAGTAGCTATTTTGGGATTAATTAACTTTTTGGGTACTCGATATAATATCCGCAATGATTTAACTGAAGCTCAATTTTTTACTCTTGCTCCTCAATCCCAAGAAGTACTACAAAATATAGATCAACCTGTAAAAGTGTGGGTATTTGATGCGAATAAAAATCCTTTAGATCAGGAATTATTGGAAAGATATCAGCGCCAAAATAATAACTTTAAATTTGAATATGTAGACCCTTTAGCTAGACCTGGATTAACTAATAAATTTGGTGTAAAAGATTATGGTGAAGTTTATTTAGAGTCTGGAGAAGATCGCCAATTAGTACAGGTAGTTAATCCACAGGAACGACTTTCCGAATCCAGATTAACTAATCGTTTGGTACAAATTAATAATCCTAGTACATCTAAAGTTTATTTTCTCCAAGGTCACGGAGAACGTCAATTGGAAGCGGGAGAAAATAATATTTCCCAAGCTGTTCAAGCTTTAGCAGATAATAATTATACTGCCGAACCTTTGAGTTTAACTCAATCCGCAAAAATTCCCTCGGATGCTAATGCTGTAATTATTGCAGGTCCCCAACGAGCTTTATTAGATGGTGAAATTCAAGCTTTACAAGATTATGTTAACGGTGGTGGTAATTTATTAGTAATGGTTGACCCTGGTGTTGACCCCAAATTAGACGCTTTAATGAAAGAGTGGGGAGTTACTTTCGATAATCGTTTGGCTATTAATGTTTCAGAAAGCGCTCAACAACAACCTCCTGGTATATCTATTGTCACTCAATACGGCGAACATCCCATAACTAAAAATTTTCAAAATGGTATATCTATATATAAATTAGCGCGACCGATTGAAATTAGCCCCGTAGATGGTGTGGAAAGTACACCTTTAGTTTTGACTCAATCTTACCCCGCAAGTTGGGCTGAAAGCGATTTAGAAAACGAAGAATTAAACTTTGATGAAAATAGCGATCGCCAAGGGCCCCTCACTTTGGGTGTTGCTTTGACCAAAAAACTCGCAGCTAAACCTACAGTTCAACCCACACCAACACCGACACCAACACCGACACCAACACCAACACCAACACCTACCCCCATTCCTACTCCCACAAGTTCAGAGGAAAACAAGCCTACAGAATCAAGAATGGTAGTATTTGGGGATTCAGATTTTATTACAGACGGTTTATTTAGTCAGCAATTAAATGGAGACTTATTCCTCAATTCAATTACCTGGTTAAGCAAACAAGATTCACAACCTCTTTCTATTCGTCCCAAAGAAGCTACAAATCGTCGTCTCAATCTTTCTCAATCACAAGCAAGTTTGATTGCATTATCTTCGATATTAATTTTACCCATAATTGCTTTTGCAGCAGCAGCACTTCTTTGGTTTCAAAGACGATGAACAGTTGACAGTTGACAGTTGACAGTTGACAGTGAATATTTGATAACTAACAACTAATTTTCATGAAATTACAACGAACAACTTTAGTTTTAATTCTGTTAACAATCTTGTTGGGTGGTTTTGTTTATTTCTATGAAATTCAGTGGAAGTCTCAACAAGAGGAAGTTAAGAAAAAACAGCAGCAACTTTTTTCTTTTCAAGAAGAAGATGTAAAAACCCTGAGAATTACAACTCCATCAGAAACGATAACTTTAGAACGTTCTCCGCAATCGAGTAATACTAAATGGTTGATGAAATCTCCCGATACCGTACCTGCTAATGATGGAACGGTGGCTTATTTGTTGAATTTGTTAGTAAATGAAAATAGCGATCGCGCTGTTACGACTTCCACTTCCCAGCTATCGGAATTCGGTTTAACACAACCCCAAGCAATCATCGAAATTACCTTGAATGATGCAAAAACTAATAAATTAATTCTAGGTAAACCTAACTTTGATAACCGTTTTCTTTATGCTCAAAATAATTTTGCTACTAAACCAGATGGAAATGTTGAGTTAGTTTTAGTATCCAAAAATTTTGAAAATGCTATTAAACGTTCGTTGTCAGAATGGAAAGCTGTAAATACTCGCGAAAATATCCCATCTCCAAGTCCCGAAGTTACTCCCACAGCTTTACCGACTCCAGCCATTCCAACTATCGAACCAATTCCAATTAATCCAACTCCAATTTTAACACCTACTCCTACCTTAACCCCAACAAGCACTCCCACACCGGCAAATAATCAGTAATATATTAAAATATATTCAAATATAAATAATAACAATCTTGTATTTTACAGAAAAATACAGAAAAAATTCCCGATAAAAATCTCACTCATCGCATAATTTTGCGTCAGATAAATTTATAATTAAATCAATTACTTGCTTATGCTTTTTGTGAAACTTTAATAGTTCCAAATAAGCCAAAGGCACAATTAAAGGCCATAAAATTGTAGCCAGAGCTAAAATTATCATAGAAAAATAACGTTGTGCTGAATTCATTTCTTTATCATCTATGAAAAAACTCAACCACTGCACAAAGAAGCAACAAGCCATTATTAAATAAAATACAATTGCCAAATTCTTTACAACAGTTTGCATCATGATATCGACTTGTTATACCTCTTAATAAATTATCAACCACATAACCAATAAAAATTTGTTTCGTTAATGAGTTTTTAGTTTTGTATATTGTTTACAACAATACTTTTCTGCTTATCAAGTAAAAATTATCTTGAGATGTCCTGTTTAAACCCTCTTGAACCGTTTTAACAGCTACAAAAGGATAATGCAATAGCGAAGCCTTGCACGAACAGCTTATACTATTATTTCAAGTAGCGAAGTCATAAAACAGTAAAAATCCTTATTGACTCTTCAGCAATATTTTTGACTCAATTATATTTGTAACAAAAATAATTTATTTTTGATTGTTAACTCGCATAATTTGTAACCAAAATCTTCATTAATTGAAGTATGATAAATTTATTATAAGTATTTTAGCTTATTTTTTATGTATCAAATATTTATTTTATATATATTTCAAATAATCAGTAAAAATCAATAAACCCGGTGAAAAATCCGGGTTTGTAAATACTTCAAATTATGACAACTCATACAAGAGTGCTATTTGAGGTAAAATTTCAGCGTAATTTTTATTTAGAAGACTGAACAATCTCAAATTTGAAACTGGCAATCTTATGCTTATCTACATATACTTCTAGTATATATTTACCAGTAGGGTCTCCGGTGGAAACAGTCCAAAAATTACTAACTACACCTTTTTTTACTTTTGCAGTACGTTTTATTACCGATTTAGTACCATCAGGTGATAGAAAGAAATGTTCACCGTTATCGGTTCCCCAAGTTAAGGGGGGTTTTGGTAAAGTTAGCACTTCAAGCCATGTTAATTCACCTTGATAATCTTGAATTTGGATGCGCCATCCGTAAATTTGTCCTTCTTGAAAAGGTACTTTAGTTGTAGGGATAAATGTAAATTTACCGTTTTTTTCAGTTCTTAATACTCCAAACTCAGCCTTTTTAACAGTAATTGGTTTACTTGATATTAAGCGTGGTGAATCTATCGTATTTTCTGCACCAACGTTAGCAACTTTTACTAATTCAGAAGCGTTTACTGGGGATATAAATCCCAAAAAAGCTATCCATAGGGTAGTAGCCCAAATTTTCATTTGCGATCTATTTATGATATTGGGTTTTGCCTATGACGTTACAGGAAGCTAATTTTTTATTCGGACATATGCGAACATTTCTGAGGTATTGTTTTGACAGTTATCAGTTAAATTTCTGGGTTTGCTTTTTAAACTAAGCAGCGGATTGAAGGATTAAGTATTTCTACTAATTTATCTAGCTTACAATCGACTTTTGGCTGACTTAAATATTTTTCCGTACATTTGATCATTGCATCAATATTCTGCTGTTGAGCGCTGAAGGTCGGTATGCTTTGATTAAAATTGGGTTGGAATCTAAAATAGGTACTACCGATAATTTGCTCGGCAATATAACAAACTGCATCCCCTGCACCATCAAATAATACATCTAAAAGCGGTAAATCATCACGAGGACTCAACCATTCTAATGCTCCCCATTGTTTTACTTGTTTCGTACCAATTTTTTTAATGTGTTGTCCGGTACCAAAAGAAGCAACTACAATATCATTTTGTTGGACATTTTCTGATATTAAATCATTCCATTTGGGGTTATCTGGTAAGTTATTATTCCATCGCAAACGTTCTGCGATCGCGCATAAAGCTGGGTTGTTCGCAAATACACCACCATCTATTAAGGGAATACCGCTTTCTTTAGGTATTAAATAACCGTTTTTTTGCCAATCTTCTAAAAAATCTCGGTGTTTCATTTCGTAACCGGGAAAACCGATTGGTGCGGCTGAAGAAGCACGACAAATTTCCCATACTGGGATATTTTCATGAGCTATTTTAGTGTTCTTAAAAACTACAGCTTGTCTATTATAAGTGTCGTAACTAGTGACTATTGTCGGTTTAATTAAGTCTCCAAATGTCATATTTTCAAATATATACTTAAGTACCATTCTTAAACCTTCATCACTATAAATTGGCTGGGTAGAACCCAAGCGAATCAAGTTGAAAATACTATGAATCAATATTCTACTTGGAGGGAAAATATTCTGAGAATTATGAATATAAAAATCTTTAATTTCCCTGGCTTTCAAACCCTTAGCCAAAGCGCAAGCAATCAGACTACCTGTAGAAGTTCCAGCAATAACATCAAAATAATCTAGAAGTGATTTGTGTGGCTCGTATTTTTGCAGCTTGTTTTCTAAGCGTTCTAAAATTATCGCTGTTACCAACCCACGAACTCCACCACCATCTAGAGAAAGAATGCGAAATGGTACATCGGTTTTCATTTATAATGCTCCCCAAAAAATTTAACAATAATTTTGTAGCAAATAAAAAAGAAAGTATCCTTTAAGCAAGTTTACTGTTACAAATACTTATTATGTAGGCTAAATCACATTATTACCCGATTTTTTTTGAGATGGGGAGATGGGGGGATGTTAAGTAAGAAGTAATAAGTAAGAAATTCTAACTCCTAACTCCCGTACAGACGTAGCATTGCTACGTCTCTACAATTCCTAACTCCTAACTGTCAACTGTCAACTAACTCAATGTCCAATTTTCTATTCTTTGCTACATAATTAAGGAAGATTGCGGTTTCTTTAGTAATATTTAGCAAATAATATGAATAAAACAACTTTAAATTTGGTGGCGATATCAATATTTTTGATGACGTTTTCAATACTGCTAGGTCCTTTGATTCATTTATCTCCTGCGGTTCCTGCTGTTGCTACTTTTGCTATTTTAGCGATCGCAACTTTTGATTCTTGGAGTTTGGAAGGTAGGGGAGGAACGTTATTTTTAGATTTGATTGGTGGATTTTCGGGTGAATATCGGGAGCGGATTCTTCACCATGAAGCGGGACATTTCCTTGTAGCTTATATTTTGGGTGTTCCAGTGACGGGTTATAGTCTGAGCGCTTGGGAAGCACTTAAGCAAAAACAACAGGGACTTGGTGGTGTGACTTTTGATGATGTGGAATTATTATCTCAATTTGAAAAAGGTACAATAACTACTCGAATTTTAGAACGTTACTATACGATTTGGATGGCTGGGATTGCAGCAGAAAAGTTGATTTATAACGATTATAAAGGTGGTGCAGATGATAAAAATAAAATTATGGGAGTCTTGAAGTCTTTAGGTTGTTCTAAGTCTACTTGCGAACAAAAACAGCGTTTTAGTATTCTCCAAGCAAAAACTCTATTAGAAAATAACTGGTCTGCATATGAAGCTTTAGTTGATATGATGCGAGAACGTGCAACAGTGGAAGAATGCGGAAAAGTTCTGATAAAACAAGGAGTTAAGAGTGAAAAGTTAACAGCCAATCTCTCTTAAGGGAGAAATGAAAATTATTAATTAAACAATTAAATAATTAAATAATTAAACAATTAAACAATTAAAAACATCCCTTGTGAGGTATTTTCCCAATTTTAAGAAAGTTACTTGAATTTAGTCTTATAATTTCATCTCTTCTGGGTAATTTGGCTAATTTCTGACTTGAATCCGGAGAGTGACACAACTTTGACTAAAGTAAAGGTAACTTGCTTATCACTCAGAACTCCTGACTTTATCCTGCGGAAACTTTTAAATACGATGACTGTAATGCAAGATTATGGAAAGCATAGCTAGTGCTTTGCACTATATCTTTACAATTAATTTCATTTGCTAGATAGGAATTATTCTCTGTTGTATTGTGAGAACTCACTACACGGTTTCGTCCTTCAGATTTTGCCTTTAATAATAAGCTGTCTGCGCGATGTAGTAAACTTAAACCTTGTTTATCATCGTTTGGAAGTAAACAAGCAGTTCCTAAACTGATGGTGACATTTATAGTTAATGTACTGTCAATTGCAAAGGGACTATCCTTAACTATGCTGTTGAGTCGATGAGCTACCAAATTCGCTTCTTCGGTGGTGGTATCACCCAGAATTATCACAAATTCTTCTCCACCGTAACGGAATGGAGTATCTTGAACCCGTAAATTATGACGGATGCGACTAGACAATAATTTTAATAGTCTATCCCCAACTAAATGTCCATAGTTGTCGTTGACTTTTTTGAAATAATCTACATCTAAAATAATCAAACTCAAGGGAGAATTATTAGCACGAGCTTTTTCGATTTGTCTGGGTAAATCCCACTCCAAAGCTCGACGATTATTTAATTCTGTTAAGGAATCAGCCAAAGCAATTGTTGATAATAAATCATTGGTTTTCATTAAATCGCGATATTTATGGGCTTTACGCAAAGCTACAGTCAACTGAGACAGCAGTAAGCGATGGCTGGGATTTAAATTTGTAACAGCAGAATCTGTTTTTCGTTGTCGGATTGACTGGGAATTTTCCACATCTCCATACCAAATATAAGCATCAGCCCCAAGTCTCAGCGCTCTCGATGTCATTTCTAATTCCCACTCCCAACTTTGATTTTTTCGATCGCTAATTAGTTGGGGACTATCTTCTAAAAGAATGCAGTATATCCAAGAAAGTTTTGTCTGTTGTTTTAACCAACAACACAGTTGCATACTATCATTCTGGCTCGATTGTACGAGAATGATGTCAGGAGCTTTACTTTGAATGTGCGACACAGCCATTTGCAGGTTCGTAATCGCTTCTAAATTGAAAGTACCTGCTTTGAGAATTTGCTCTGGTAGTGTGGCTAGGAATTCCTCATTTCCAAAAACCAAAATGGAAATGTTCATGATTTTTTATTTTAATTATTATTTGCTTCAAGTTAATTACCCTCTTCTATCAGTTGGGATTGTTCAAGTATAATTGCAATCAATTTTTGGCTCTAAATAAGCGATTAATTACAATTTCTACATCACAAGAAAGCCATTACTTCAATTGAAGTCAATACTTGTTTTCCGATAGTGATCTAAGAGGGATAAGGTAAAACCTCAATCAAACCTGCTGAACTTTCTAATTACTCAATAGAAATCGATTTCTGCCAAGGGGGTCTACCCCGCATTTGCTTTTTTTTATCCCGTTAACTGCTTAACCAAATTCCAAGTTAATCTCCTCTTTTTACTGCATCTCTAACTACAACATTTATAACTAATATTCCCGATCCCTAATTTCTGTCCTATGGACATATATTTCAAACAGTGAAAACACGGAATCATCCGGATAAGTCTTTAAATACGACTGTGATTTCCACCAAGTTTCTACCAATTAAGTAATTTTAAATACTTCTCAGTATCTATAAGGAATGCGGAACCCATTATCACGCTAAATAAAATCATTGGCTCAGTATAATTTCTAGATGATTGATAACAACTCCCAGGTATTAATGTGGTTTTCAATCAATATTTAATAACTCAGATACGTGCCTATACTAGAAAATTTTAATATTTTCTAAATCATGCTTCCAAAATATGAAGAAATTTGAAAAAACAAAAATGTAAATCAAATTTGGTCGTGAATGCTTCCTAGTCAGAAATATTTAAATTTTATGAAAATTACTTAAATAAAACTTTGTTTTACGGACGTATATTCACTTAAGTATTAATTTCAGGATTCGGAATTTCCTTAAGTAAATATACGTCAGAGGTAGATAAAGTCTGAGTCAAATAGTATGGCAAGAAACTCTGTTTTCCATAAGACGAAATAACAGCGTTTACATAATTACTAAGTTTTCAGGAAACAGGCTTTGTCCCATCTTGTTACCAAGTTCCATCAACAAAACTCAATCCTAATATGCCGTCTTCTGGGGGGTTTAAGAGCTATGCTTTATCTCTCAGACAACTATCAACTCACTATTCCCTTAAAATACTTACTGATAGCCTTCAATGTGATAACCAGCGGCAACGATTGCTTGCTTAATTGATTCACCAGAAGCATCAGAATCCACGGTAACTGTCTTGGAATCCAAGTCCACATCAATTTTGGCATCGGGTTCCATCACTTTGATCGATTCCTTAATCTTTGCGGCACAATCTTCGCATTTCATATTGGAAACTTTTAATTCAAGCGCCATTAAATACCTCACTTTCTAGATTTCAATTGATTGTTCTTTTGGAATTTTACCTACTCTTAAAGAAATAAAGCATATCCTAAAGGCATAAGATTGATTTGTCTTAACCTAATTTAAGTTCGATGGCAAGCCCGATTGATTGCTGTAAGCCATGATAATTGTAAAACTTTGATTAAGATATCTTTAAGAGAATGCAAATTGCTTTGAACGCGCTACAGCTTGATAAATACCCCAAGTTTTTGCACTAATTGTCATAATCGGAGATATAACGGCTAATCAGAGTGAGGAGTGGGAAAATCAATCTGTCACTCAACGCTTACCACTTACTTGTGAAAAATCCATGTAATAACTGCTTGTATGATGACTGTTAATAATGAACTATTAATTGTTAATGTCAAATCCCATCCCTTGAATCCGGTGGGATGAACTGACAAATAATGATATATTTTAATATTTGGTATTTTATAGTTCTAATTATTTGATTAAACTTTTAATTAATCACCATCGAGGTTAGTACCTATGTCTGTAAATCCCCAATACCTCAGCGGTAACGAAATCCGGCAGAAATTCCTTGATTTTTACGCAAAACGGGAACACCAACCGCTCAAGAGCGCTTCCTTAGTACCGGAAGATCCCACGGTATTGCTGACGATTGCAGGGATGCTTCCGTTTAAACCGATATTTCTCGGACAACGTACCCCAGATTTTAACCGTGCTACAACTTCTCAAAAGTGTGTCCGGACTAATGATATTGAAAATGTGGGAATTACTAAGCGACATCACACGTTTTTCGAGATGTTGGGTAATTTCAGTTTTGGAGATTATTTTAAGGAACAAGCGATAATTTGGGGTTGGGAACTTTCGACAAAAATCTTTAATTTACCCCCCGAAAAACTGGCTGTGAGTGTTTATTACCAAGATGATGAAGCTTATGCTATTTGGAGGGATAAAATCGGGGTACCAGAAGCTAGGATTAAACGTTTGGATGAAGATAATTTTTGGGCTTCTGGTGCTACGGGACCTTGTGGTCCTTGTTCTGAGATTTTCTACGATTTCCATCCCGAACGCGGCGATAACAATATAGATTTAGATGATGATACCAGGTTTATCGAGTTTTATAATTTGGTATTCATGCAATACAATCGTGATGCAGATGGTAATTTAACTCCTTTAGCAAATAAGAATATTGATACCGGGATGGGTTTGGAGAGAATGGCTCAAATTCTTCAACAAGTTCCTAATAATTATGAAACTGATTTAATTTTTCCGATTATTGAAAAGGCTGCTGAAATTGCCGGAATTAACTATAGTAAAAGTGATGAAAAAACTAAAACTTCCTTAAAAGTTATTGGCGACCATATTCGTGCTGTGGTACATATGATAACTGATGAAATCCGCGCTTCTAATGTGGGAAGAGGTTATGTTTTGCGTCGGTTAATTCGTCGGGTGGTACGTCACGGTAGATTAATTGGGATTTACGGTAGAGACGTTAAATTTAACGTCTTTACACCAGAAATTGCAGAAACTGCGATCGCGCTTTCTGAAGGTGCTTATCCGGAAGTGCGGGTACGGGAAAACGCTATCAAAGCCGAATTACAACGAGAAGAATCTCAATTTCTCAAAACTTTAGAACGTGGTGAAAAGCTACTTGAGGAAGTTATTACTAAATTGAACCAAGAAGGTAAAACTGTTATTAGCGGTGAAGATGCTTTTAAACTTTATGATACTTATGGTTTTCCTTTAGAATTAACTCAAGAAATCGCTGCTGAACAAAATTTTACAGTTGATGTTGACGGCTTTAATGCCGAAATGGAACAACAAAAGAATCGCGGTAGGGAATCTCACGAAACCATCGATTTAACTGTCCAAGGCGCACTTGATAAATTAGCAGAAAATATCGAAGTTACCGAATTTATTGGTTATACCGAACCTACAGCAACTTCTATTGTGGAAGCAATATTAGTCGAAGGTATTTCCACAGAAGCAGCAGAAGCCGGAACTGAGGTGCAAATTATTCTCAACAAAACTCCATTTTACGCTGAATCCGGAGGACAAATTGGCGATCGCGGTTATATCAGCGGTGATGGAATTGTGGTGAGAATTGAAGATGTGAAAAAAGAATCCGACTTTTTTGTTCACTTCGGACGCATCGAACGCGGTACAATCCGAGTAGGAGATTCTGTGACTGCTCAAATCGACCGCGCTTGTCGTCGTCGCGCTCAAGCTAACCACACCGCAACTCACTTACTCCAAGCAGCGTTGAAAAAAATCGTCGATGATAGCATCTCTCAAGCAGGTTCCTTGGTCAACTTTGATCGATTACGCTTCGATTTCAACTGTCCCCGTAACATGACACCGGAAGAAGTGCAGCAAGTTGAACAACAAGTTAATAACTGGATAGCCGAAGCTCATGCCGCCAAAATTGAAACCTTACCCCTAGCAGAAGCAAAAGCCAGAGGTGCAGTAGCCATGTTCGGTGAAAAATACGGCGAGTCAGTGCGAGTTATTGACTTTCAAGGTGTATCAATGGAACTTTGTGGGGGGACTCATGTAAGTAATACTGCGGAGATAGGAATCTTTAAAATAATTTCCGAAGCCGGTATATCATCAGGTGTGCGCCGGATTGAAGCCGTTTCTGGACCCGCAATATTAGATTATCTGAATGTCCGGGATAATGTAGTCAAAGATTTAAGTGAGAGATTCAAAATTAAACCCGAAGAAATTCCCGATAGAATTACCACACTGCAAACCGAACTGAGAAACGCCCAAAAAGAAATTGAGAAGATTAAAGGGCAAATGGCGATCGCTAAATCCGACAGTTTATTAGAAACGGTTGAATCAATAGGCGATTATAAATATCTCGTCGCCAAAATGGAAGGAATAGACGCAGAATCCTTGAAAACAGCAGCCGAAAGATTACAGCAAAAAATCGGTAATCATGCAGCCGTAGTTTTAGGTTCCGCAATTGAGGAAGGAAAAGTTAGTTTAGTAGCAGCATTTGGTGCAGATATTAACAAAAAAGGCGTACAGGCAGGTAAATTTATTGGTGCTATAGCTAAAATGTGCGGTGGTGGAGGTGGTGGAAGACCGAATTTAGCCCAAGCAGGGGGAAGAGATGCAAGTAAATTAGCGGAAGCATTGGAGAAAGCAAAGGGGGATTTGAAAGCGAGTTTGGGTTGATTCTTGTAGGTTGGGTTAGACGGAAAAATAATATTGAGCATAAATGCAGAGAATTTGATTCCGTCGTAACCCAACATCATAATTTGTAGGCAGTTTTACATCTTAAAACTAACAACACAATATTTATCATTTTTCTAAAATATCGATGTTGGGTTACGACACGATAAAATCATTTACTCGTAATCAACAAATTTATTTTCGTGTCTAACCCAACCTACCTGCTAGAGTGAAATAAACGCTCCCGCCCCAGGCTCGACTAATAAAATATTTAGGAGGATTTATCTATGAAAGCAATTAAAGTTATGGCAACTACCGATGTTAGCGGACAAATAATTTTAGATACACCCTTAGAAATCGAGAAAAATAGTCGCGTCGAAGTAATCGTCTTAATTCCAGAAGCAAAAATTGATGGTGATGAAACACCAAAAGAAGAAATTGTAGAAGATTTTCGTCAAGCTTGGCATGAAGCGATGACGGGTAAAACTATTCCTGTTTCTCAGATTTGGGAAGGAATAGAGGATGTCTGAAAAACCATTCATTATTGTCGAAAGGTAAAAGTGGTGGTTATCGTTTAATTTATTATGTGAAGACCACAATAGGTATTACTTTATTAACTATTTATACTAAATCAGAACAAGCTGATATAAATGGGGATGACATCAACAATATCATTATTAATTATGAAAAAAGTGATATTGAGAATCAAAGTTCCTAATATCTATACTCAGTTTCCAGCCCAACTTAAACTAGAAATATTGAGAATTTCAAACACCGGCTCTGGAAAAATTAATCACCATCGCGCTGTGGCTATGTGATGGTTTTATACAAAATAATCTATAGATACTATAAATAAATTTACGAAATCTCATAGTTGAAAATGCGGAATCAACTAACTGGGGAGTGATTCTAAATACAGATACACAAAATAGAAATAAATTTATCAAGGAGAAAACTATGAATGCTACATCCATTGTGCTTAAAGAAGGTTCTAGAGGACAAGAAGTTATCAAACTGCAAGAAGGTTTGAAAAAACTAAATTTTTATTCGGGTGCGATTGATGGTGTTTTTGGAAGTGCAACTAAAGATGCTGTGATTAAATTTCAACGCGCTCAAGGATTAGTTGCTGATGGAATTGTTGGTACAAAAACTTGGTCTAAATTAAATGAAATGTTAGGTAATAATATGTCTCAAAATAAATGGCGTAAAATGACTCCGCAACAGGAAATTGATGAAATTAAATCATTAATTGATAGTCGAATGGGAGTAGCTGCGCTCAATCAATTGGCGCTGGAAAACTTTATTGGTTATGATTGTACTCGCAAATTTTATATTAACGATGAATTTGGTGGTTTTCAAACTTTGATGCAAGTTAAGTGTAGTACTCCAAGAGGAGCTTCGAGTGCGATTGGTTATGAGGAAATTCGAGTTACATTTAACCGTTTTGAAAGCAATATAGAAAATTTTGAAATCGAACGGATTTCCGAAGAAACTGGTTCTCCAAAATTTGAATTACCTGAATAATTACGATTAAAATTGATCAATTATCCTCAAGGTAGTTGATTATAATCGGCGCTTAAAACCGCATCTACACCTTCCAAAGTCCACCTATGCTAACGTGGACTATTTGTTTAGTAAGTAAGGTGTAGATTATAATGAAAATAAATTTTAATTAAATTTGCAATTAATGTAGAGACGTAGCACTGCTACGTCTTCAGATTAGTCACACCAAATATCAGGCATTTTAAACAAATTCCTGGGGTACGGGTTGTAAATTGAGTTGATTGAAATCCAAATAAACAAGATTATATTCTGTCTCCTCTCTCCTACTTACCCATCCCCCGCCAATTCCCCGAAGGAATAAAACTCGCCCAAAAATAAGGATGCTGATATTCAGTACTATTTAAAAACTCTAACTGCACTTCTCGCAATGCTTCATGTCTACCCTTCCCAGCTTTAACTTTCTCGTAATATTTCGCCATCAAATCTTTAGTTCCATCATCAGCAACTTTCCACAAACTTAATAACTGAGTTTGAGAACCAGCAATTACTAAAGCCCGACGCAAACCATACACACCATCACCTGTTTTTACGTCACCTACCCCGGTTTCACAAGCAGATAAGACGACTAATTTTGTACCCCGTAATCTTAAACCGGCTACTTCTAAAGCCGTGAGAACTCCATCTTCGGTATTATGATCATTTTGTTTATTTTGACGATTATTGAATCCTGCTAAGGCTAAACCGGAACGCAAAAGAGGATTTTCTAAGTTTAAAAATTGGGGTTTTTGTAGTTGACTATTGAGGTCATTTATGCCTGGAGAAATCGGTTTAATTTCTTGGTCAGAAAGAAAGAAACCGTGGGTAGCTAGATGTAAAATCTGGGGATTTTTAATTTGTTTAATTGCGGTTTCTGTAGCTTTTTCGCCTAGTAACACATCCGTCTGAGGGAAGATTTTTTTAATTTCTTGGCTTTCTGGTAATGTGGCTGCCAGGGGACGGAATGTTAAATCAGCAAAATCTGCGGAACGTTTATTTTCCGAACCACGCATTTTGATTGTAGAATTAGATGCAATCACTGTTTGCTGTTGTTCGTAATTAATATCTGCAAACACGACGGGGTTGGAAAGTTGTTTAGCTGTGGTTTCTAATCGCAGTAAATCCCTACCAGTGGTAAGGTAAGAGAAAGCGTAGTTTTCAACTAAGTATTTATTTTGTTCGTCTTTGAGGGCTTCAAAAGGAATTAAGTTTAACTGTCCATCGGGTGATAATAATAAATGACGGGCATCTCCTAATAAGGGACGCAGGGGTTCCATGACTTGTTTATCTAAAGTACGGGCAATTTCTTGTAGCCTGGATACTTGACTTTTTTCGTCAGGTGTGACATCAATGCCCCTCAAAACTGAACCAGTTTCTAACACCTTACGAAAACTGTTCACCGATTTATCAATCGTCGCTGCTTCACCCAAATCCACCCATTGCGGTTCCCCCCTATGACGCAACACCATCGCTGCATAACGCGGTTGACTCCATGTTTCGCTGTTGTTTTTACCCTTGGGATTAAATGGATTGTACTGGACAATCTCTACCATCGCTGCATCTGGGGGAATTTGGGCTTGGATATCTGCCAATTCCACAGGTATAATTTCCTTGCGAAATTCCGCACTTCTGACACTAACTTGTTCTTCTAACCGTTCCTTTTGTGCTTCTAATTGTTGGATTTGCTGTTTATAAATCTCAAATTTTTCTTCTCCCTGTCCCCGATATACTAGGTTAGCTAACTGTTGCTGTACATCCAAATATTGATCGAATAACTTTTTGGTTTCTGGATTGTCTTCCAATTGGCTGCGTAAGATTTGCACAGTGTCAGTCATCGCATCTAGAACCCGTCCTTTGCGACGGAGTACGGTAGTTGCTGCTAATTTGGCGAGGGTGGGGTTTTTAGGTTGTTGAAGAGCTAGGGTAATAGTAGCGTTACTGCTTGCAGTGAAAGTTTGGGCGTAATTTTGTTTGCGTTGTTCTGAACCCACAGCATAAATTAGCTGGAGGTTTTTTCCTCAATTTCCAGCCCACGGGTGAGGAAATTTGTAGCGCGGGTGATATCTCCTTGACTCCAGGAAAGTACAGCCAAATTATTCAGGCTAGTTGCCACCAGTGGATGTTCTTTACCGACAACTTTTTCTAGTATGGCGAGGGAACGGAGGTACAATGGTTCAGATGAACTGTAATTCCCCTGGGATTCATAAAGTTACAGCCAAATTATTCA
>JAAUSO010000166.1 GCA_012033205.1 Richelia sp. SL_2_1
GGCATCCAATCTAATCAACTGCCCATTGCTCTGATCTGTAATCACGTATAATTTACCATGGGAGCTACCTTAACATCACGCACCCGCTGACCAATATCAATGGATTTTTGATTAATAATCTTACCTTGTTCATCTAATTCGATATGGCGAACATCTTGGGAAACTAATCCCCCCGCAAATAAATCACCGTTATAAAATGCTAATCCAGAAGGCGCGATTGCTGGTGTCCAAACTACTTTGGGGTCTACCATTCCGGGACGAGAGCGTTCTTGAGAAATTTCTCCTCCACTATATTCGCGGCTATGAGTAACAACTGGCCAGCCGTAATTTTCCCCTGCTTGTATCAGGTTGAGTTCATCACCACCACGGGAACCGTGTTCGGTTGACCATATTCTTTTACTTTCCGGATCGATGGTTAGTCCTTGTATATTACGATGTCCGTAACTCCAAATAGCTGGATTGGCATTTTTTGATGTCACAAAGGGATTATCTTTGGGGATAGAACCATCATCATTTAAGCGGACAATTTTACCAAGTTGACTATCGAGCTTTTGAGCTTGTTCGCGAGGAAGTTCGCCATTAATTTTCAGTGGTGGATTTCCACCGTCACCGATTGCAAATAGCATCGTATTATCGGGTAGCCAAACGATGCGGGAACCAAAATGCTGTCCACCGGGTTTGCTTGGTGATGCTTCAAAGATTACTTGTAAGTCGGTTAATGCTTTACCGTCGAATTTAGCTCTTGCTACTCGCGTGCGGTTCGCTTGTTCGGTACCGTGGGAATAACTTAGATAAACAAAACGATTTTCGGCAAAATTGGGGTGAAGCGAAACTTCCATCAAGCCACCTTGACTGACGGCAAAGACTTCGGGAACTCCGGTTATGGGTGTCGGATCGAGTACTCCATTACGAACAATTCGTAATCTACCGGGACGTTCGGTAATTAACATTGCTCCATCGGGTAACCATGTCATGCTCCAAGGATTTTCTAATCCTTCTAAAATCTTTGTTTTTTGAAAATTCCTAGCCTGTGAAACATCTTGGGAAGATGGGACTTCATAGCTTGACTCGGAGCCGATTGCTGACGAACCATTTGAGGGATTTTGCACTGAGGAACACCCAGCAGCAATAAACGCGATTGATGCCATACCGGATAAAAGTCGCTTTGATAAATATGATGGGAAATACATTTTAGGTCAAAGGTTAAAGGTCAAAGGTTAAAGGTCAAATTAAACATATTTAGCAATAAATTCGTTTTCCTAAACTATTTATTAGCAGAGTCAGGATAATTTTTGATATTTTTGATATTTTGATTTTGATGCTCAAATGTGACATGAGGATGTCAAGAATTAATTCATATTTTTATAACTCTTATAGTAAAGGCATCTTGTTCGTGCGCTTATTATCGAACCAAAAGATGGGTTTGATTTACATCTAAGACAAACAGTAATGAAAGATTCGAGAGCAATCTAAATTAATTCGCTTTGATCATATATCCATTTAGTAAAGTTATTTCGCTGATTTTTAGTATAAAACAATATTTTACCGCTGTTAACTTCATTTTGTTTTTATGTCGTAAAAACTAATACCGGAGTCAATATTCAGTGAAATAAAGCCAGGTAAAGGGAATTATTATTTGTTGTACTGATACTTCATATTTTATTTATCAATTGTCTTAAAGTTAATATTGCTTCTTCATAATTTGACTCAGTTCTTTCTCGGATTTACGTTTAAATAATGCCTTTGATACATTTTGATAGTTGAAGAAGAAAAAATTAACAAACTAACAAGGTTTCAAATGATAAATAATTTATTGCAAAAGGTTTTAGTTTCCACCGCAGTTGGTACAGTAATTGGATTCTCTACAATTATTGGTACTATTAATTCAGCCGCTGCATTAACAATTAACTCTCCATCAGTAAATCAACGAGGTCAAACACAAGATATTTCTAATATTGTCCTCTATCTTAAAGATAATTCTGGAACAATTAGTAAAGTAAAAATTGATAGCGTTTCAGGTACAAAGTCTTACGATGCTACAAATTTTTTAAACAAATATTATCCGGATTCTCAAGTAGTAGCTTACACTGTAAAAGCTGGGAATAATAAATCAGATATGGGTCCTGGAGAAGGTGAGTTGTTCGTTTTAAATCAACAAAGCACTTTGCCCAAGGGTGCTGTTAACGAAACTTATCAATATTCACAAGTTTCTCAAATTCAGCCCAGCCCACAACAACCTGCTCCAACGCCAGTTGTAGAAGAATCTGACATACAACCAGGAAGAAATACTTATGCTCTAGCACAAGAACCTCCCATCGAAAAAGTTAAAGTTCCCGAACCTGGAAGCATAGTCGCGATCGCAATTTTTGGAATAGGTGGATTACTCGCTAAAAAGAAAGTCTCTTCTTAGCAATTTACCAGAATCAAAAGGGTTGCATCACTATTTTCTAATTCTAACTAAACCAAGTTATTGTTCTTACGCTTCTAATGTCATAATTAATCTTTTAGAACATTAAATAGCCACGAATATTTAATTAAAGCTTCTATACTCTATGCATGAGTTTAGAGGTTTTTGTGTATGAATAAATTGAGGGAATTAGTGAAACTATTTTTTCAATTATTACGATAAAAATATAATGCCACTATCTAATTACTTTACAGCGAACAAAATCTAAGATAGTATGCGAGCAAAAAGCATATTTTACTATAATTTTCCCACAATGAATGATTCTTCCCAAGCTGTTGATTCTGTTGACTTTACTACTAACAGAAAAAAACTCAATTTTAAAACAAAATTAGCTTATGGTGTTGGAGAGTTAGGAGGAGCTATTCCCAACAACATTTTAGTATTTTTCGTACTGTTCTTCTTTACCAATGTTGCGGGATTAAATGCGAGTTTAGCTGGTAGTTTGATATTAGTTGGTAAAGCTTGGGATGCATTCAATGACCCTTTAATTGGTTGGTTAAGCGATAAAACTCGTTCTCCCTTGGGTAGACGTTATCCTTGGATGCTTATTGGTGCGATTCCTTTAGCTATATCTTTTTGCTTACTTTGGTTTATTCCACCAACTACAAATCAATGGTTAATTTTTGCTTATTATAATATTATTTTTATAATTTACTATGCTGCTGTTAGTGCAGTATGGGTTCCTTATTCCACATTAGGAGCCGAACTGACTGAAAGTTACAACGAACGCACTAATTTAACTAGCTTTAAATCATCTTTTGCAATTGGTGGCAGTATTTTTGCTTTAATATTAGCTCAAATTATTCTAGATATTGTAGAAGCTCCTCAAAGCTATTTATATTTAGGAGCTATCAGTAGTTTAATTTCATTTTTAGCAGTTTATTTCTGTGTCTGGGGAACTCATAAACGCTACAAAATCATCCAAAATGAACGTGAAAAAATCAAACAACCGCCTTCAGAACCGATTTTTAAACAAATTAAAATAGCTCTGAGCAACAAACCATTTCTTTATGTAATTGGGATTTACCTTTGTTCTTGGTTGGGAACCCAAGTAACGGCAGCGATATTACCTTATTACGTCGTAGATTGGATGCAATTACCCAAAACTCACTTTACTCAAATGGCATTAGCAGTCCAAGGAACAGCATTAATTTTAATGCCTTTCTGGAGTTTTATGGGACAAAAGATTTGGTAAAAAAGCTATTTACTGCATGGGTATTCCTGGAACAATTATTGCTCAAGCTGGATTTTTCTTCCTTCAACCAGGACAAACTGTATTAATGTATATCTTAGCAGTTATGGCAGGAATTGGAATTTCTGTTGCTTATATTGCACCTTGGTCAATGTTACCGGATGTAGTAGATTTAGATGAACTAAATACCGGGCAACGTCGAGAAGGAATTTTTTACGGATTTGTCGTACAATTGCAAAAATTTGGTATTGCAGGAGCGTTATTTTTGGTAGGTAAAATATTAGATTGGTCAGGGTTAATACCTACTGTTGCATCTCAAGCACCTCCCATACAGCCAGATTCAGCATTATGGGCAATTCGGTTAATAATTGGTCCCATCCCAACTTTGATTTTAATTATTGGTTTAGTTTTAGCTTTTTTCTATCCAATTACTCGTTCTAAACATGAAGAAATTGTTTTGAAAATTAATGAAAAGAGGGAATAGGGAATAGGGAATAACACTCATAACATAACCTCACCCCGCCGTACTGCTCCCCTCTCCTAATATACGGAGAGGGGATGGGGGTGAGGTTTTACGAAGTGTATTGCACTCAACCGAAAAGGGCTATATTTTATTTTTTATTATCTTTTATTTTTTCACTGTATTCACAACCTTATAATCAGTTAACTTAAACAGTGTAGCTGCCCAACGTTCTGTAGGATAAATTTCTTTCACATCTCCACTAAAACGAATCATTAACCCATCTTGTTTAAACTTATTGGGTAAATTACAAGGAGCAAATCTTCCCTGATTATCTTCAGTTACGATTATATAAAGTGTGTCGTGAATGCGCTGAATTCGACCAACTTGATTTTTTACTGTTTCAACAGTTTTTCGATTATCAAAAGCGCATTTTGAATTTTCTTGCTTTTTACCAATTAATCCTAATTGGCTCAACTCTTTCTGAGTTTCTTGATTCCAAACACGTACTGAACCAAAAGCACCATCATAAACTGCATTCCAAGGTTGAGTACCTTGATTTTCTGCAAAAAATATAAAATTTCCACCCGGTTTCTGAATAAAATTATCGCAAGAAGTCAGATTAAATCCTTTCAAATTTACAATTTCTGGACCATTACCTTTTAAATATCGTTTAACTTTAATTGTCAAGGTGTCTTCTTTAACTCTTTTGACAATTCCTTGAAACACAATTGGAGTTGTATTTACTCTTTGAGAAATAGTTGCTGGTTTACTTCCTGGTGCTGGAGAACAAGCATAAACTGGCTGTATAGGGGATAAACTTAAAGTGATAGAAATTGGTAAACTTAATCCAATTATTCCTAACAACAAGCGAGATGAAGATTTCAAATTCAACATAAATTATGAATTAATTGATTAATGTATAAAAATCAAAATTGAGAAACAGGTTAACAACAAATAAGACTTCACAAATTTTATTCTGGTTCCTATCGTCAAACTAATAAACTATTTCACAACAATAAAATTATATCTTTAGGTAGATGCAAAAACTAGATTAATATTACCTGATAATTGCCTCTTAAGAAAAAATCATTAAAATCAATATTTCCCAAAGACCTAAAAATGTGGTAGGAAACATTGATATACTTCATCAAATTTCAGCAAATTTTCGATACAAATTGAAATATAAGAAGACGTAGCAATACGCCCCGTCTCTACAGTAAATATAAAAATAAATTAAACTCCAAAATCAATCTAAAATCTAAAATCCAAAATCCCATGTCCGACACCCAACAGGTAAGCAACGCTGTAGCCAATCTTTACAATACTTACCCCTTTCCCCCAGAACCCTTACTTGACGAACCACCACCGGGTTATAACTGGCGCTGGAATTGGTTGGCTGCTTACAACTTTTGCACGGGACAAAAACCGCAAAAACAAGATATCCGTATTCTCGATGCTGGTTGCGGTACAGGGGTAGGAACCGAATATTTAGTTCATCTCAACCCCCAAGCATCGGTAGTTGGAATTGATTTGAGTGCAGGTGCGCTAAATGTTGCTAAAGAACGCTGTCAACGTTCGGGTGCGAATCGTGTTGAATTCCATCACCTCAGTTTATTTGATGTAGAACAATTACCCGGTGAATTTGATTTAATTAACTGCGTCGGTGTTTTGCATCATACATCAGAACCGATTCGCGGCATTCAAGCTTTAGCGAAAAAATTAGCGAACGGTGGTTTGATGCACATCTTTGTATATGCTGAATTAGGACGCTGGGAAATCAGCTTGATGCAAAAGGCGATCGCACTACTCCAAGGAGACAAACGCGGTGATTATCGCGATGGTGTTAGTGTCGGCAGAAAAATATTTGATTCATTACCAGAAAATAACCGTATAGTCAAGCGAGAGAAAGAGCGTTGGGCTTTAGAAAATCAGCGCGATGAAAACTTTGCTGATATGTATGTTCACCCCCAAGAGATTGATTACAACATCGAAACTTTGTTTGAGTTGATTGACGCTTCCGGTTTGGATTTCGTTGGTTTTTCCAACCCCGGTTACTGGAGTTTAGAAAGACTTTTAGCAAAAGCCCCAGAATTAATCGAACGAGCAGGAAATTTAGGAGAACGAGAACGTTACCGATTGATAGAATTATTAGACCCAGATATCAGTCACTACGAGTTTTTTCTGAGTCGTCCACCCCTAAGTAAAGTTGACTGGTCAGATGAAAATCGGCTTATTGCAGCAATTCCAGAGTTAAATCCTTGTATAGATGGATTTCCGGCATCAAGTATATTTAATTACGACTATCAACTAATTAGATTGTCAGAAAAGGAGATAGCCTTTATGCAAAAATGTGATGGAAGCTCAACAGTAAAAGAAATTTTGCATAAAGTTCAATTAGACCTAGAAAAAATCAAAGAACTTCAGAAACAGCAATTGATAATGCTAAGTACAGGTTAAAGGTTAAAGGTTAGAGGTTAAAGGTCATAACTCTACTGATTTTTCCCCATTACCAATTACCAATTAGCAATTACCCATTACCAATTACCAATTAGCAATTACCCAATTAACTGTTAACTGAGAACAGTTCGACCTTTACTAAATGCTAATATCACTCATGACAACCGCATTGAGTCACGGGTAAAATCCTGGATAAGAGTTTTTCTGCTCCGCTATCTTCTTCTCTCCAAGAATCTCGAATATAGATAGCCTCTGAAAAACACACCTATCTCTGTTTGTCATCCGTGTTTTCAAGTAACTTAAATTACTGTACTTTGCGGTGAATGTTGTTTATGTTTGTAAATGTGTCGAAAAATTAAGGCAACAGCTTAGTTGAATGATGTTTTTTGGTAACAAGAAGTTAATTGTTTTTTTCTAAAGTAATGTTACCCAACCATGATATGATTCAACTGACTGGATTTGCAGTCAACATCAAACTTCTGTACTGGTTTCAAGTCCCGTGAGCTTGTCAGACAAAACGATTGAATCCGCGCCTTCGACAATAGAAAATGCTCAACCTGGTTTTGAGGACACAGAGCCAGGAAATCCCATGCAAGATTTCTACAATCTTTATCAAGAGTTGTTAACTATAACTCTTGCTTTAACGGGAGTTGTTTTTGTGTCCGTCTGGATATTTTATTCCTTAAACATTGCTCTAAATTATTTAATTGGGGGATGCGCTGGTTTAGTTTATCTGAGGATGTTGGCAAAAGATGTTGAGCGCTTAGGTAGAGAAAAGCAACAGCTGAGTAAGACTCGGTTGGCTTTAATAGTGCTATTGATTTTGCTAGCAGGAAAGTGGAATCAATTGCAAATCTTGCCTATATTTTTGGGCTTTTTAACCTATAAAGCAACGCTGATAATCTACGTAATTCGTGTGGCATTCAATCCTGACTAGCATAAAACTGGGTAACTTAAAAAGCGATATCTCCAGTTAATATGGTCGAAACGTAGTAATGGTTAAGTAATGGTAGATTTTCTGAACGCTTTTAATTCTGTGACTCTTGCAGAATTGGAAGTAGGAAAACATTTGTATTGGCAAATAGGCAACTTAAAATTACACGGACAGGTGTTTCTGACATCTTGGTTTGTAATTGGCGTGCTGGTACTAGTTTCCATCTTAGCGAGTAGTAATATTAAGCGGATTCCCAGCGGTATACAGAACTTAATGGAGTATGCCCTAGAATTCATTCGGGATTTGGCTAAAAACCAGATTGGCGAAAAAGAATATCGCCCTTGGGTGCCATTCGTAGGTACTTTGTTTTTGTTCATTTTTGTGTCAAATTGGTCAGGGGCGCTTGTTCCTTTCAAGTTAATAGAGTTACCTGAAGGGGAATTAACTGCTCCTACTAGTGACATCAACACAACTATTGCTTTAGCATTGTTGACATCCTTAGCGTATTTTTACGCTGGGTTCAGCAAGAAGGGTTTAGGATACTTTGGCAACTACGTTCAGCCGGTATCGTTCATGTTGCCTTTCAAGATAATTGAAGACTTCACAAAGCCTCTTTCCCTGAGCTTCCGTTTGTTCGGTAATATTTTGGCTGATGAACTGGTAGTAGGAGTATTAGTTTTGCTAGTACCTCTATTTGTGCCACTACCTGTAATGGCTTTGGGTTTATTTACCAGCGCGATTCAGGCATTAATTTTTGCAACCTTGGCGGCTGCTTACATCGGTGAAGCGTTAGAAGACCACCACGGTGAAGAACATGGGGAACATTAAAAAGCCCCATTTTCGTTAGCTTTTAGTATTAGATGAAGTTGGCAAATGGTTAGTTAATAACTAACAATTAACAACTAACAACTAATAACTAAAAAATTTCAATTGAAAACCAATTATTTTCTAGTAAACCAAGGAAATTTATCATGGACCCATTAGTATCTGCTGCTTCCGTATTAGCTGCTGCTCTCGCTGTTGGTTTGGCTGCTATCGGACCTGGTATTGGTCAAGGTAACGCTGCTGGACAAGCTGTAGAAGGTATTGCTCGTCAGCCAGAAGCAGAAGGCAAAATTCGCGGTACCTTACTTTTGAGCTTGGCATTCATGGAAGCGCTAACCATCTATGGCTTAGTTGTATCCTTGGTGCTATTGTTTGCTAACCCCTTCGCATAGTTTAAATACTGAGAAGAAAGTTAGGAGTAGAGACGTAGCAATGCTACGTCTGTACCGGAGTGAGGAATTAAGAGTAAAGAGTTAGCAATAAGGAATGAGTTGTTAATTAATAACTCATAACGTTTGAATTAATAACTCATAAGTTTTAATTAGTAACTCATAACTCATAACTCATAACTCATAACTGGTAAAAGTTGGAGCAAGTAATATGCATTGGATGACCTTATTAGCTGTAGAAGAAGTTGCCAAAGAGGGTGGTCTTTTTGACATAGACGCGACTCTACCTTTGATGGCAATTCAGTTTCTACTTTTAGCTTTAATTCTGAACGCGATTTTTTATAAGCCGTTAGGTAAAGCAATTGATGAACGGAACGAGTATATCCGTAACAATCAATTGGAAGCAAAAGAACGACTGACAAAAGCGGAAAAATTAGCGCAGCAGTATGAAGAAGAATTAGCAGGTGCAAGAAGACAAGCACAAAAAGTGATTGCTGATGCTCAAAAGGAAGCTGAGAAAATAGCTTCCGAAAAAGTAGCACTAGCTCAAAAAGAAGCACAAGCACAAAGAGAAGAAGCGGCTCAAGAAATTGAGCAACAAAAACAACAAGCTTTTGCTTCTTTAGAAAAAGAAGTTGATGGTCTCTCTCGTCAAATATTAGAGAAGCTTTTAGGAGCGGATTTAGCAGCACAGCGTTAACAAACTGTAACTGAATGAGGTAATGGTTTGTAAATTGGTTTGGCTCAGATCAAGGTAATTACTACTTTCTAATTCGTAATTATTAACCAATATAAAAGTTAAGGGTCAGTGAAAAATAGAAAAATATAAAATCACAATATTTTTCTGTAAATAAAACTGCTCAAAATAAGAATTGATTAATTACGAATTATGAAACTTCTAAATTACTGCTAATTATTTGTTTATTGAGAGATTTAGATTTATAGATGCTTGAATGGTAGAGCATTGTAATTTTTTCAGCTGAAGGCAGCGCAATAGTGGATCAAATAAAATGGGGACTTTTTCAATATTAGTGGCACAAGCCAGCGCCGTCGGAAGTGAGTTAATAGAAGAAGCAGGTCATGAGGGTTTTGGTTTTAATACCAACGTCTTAGATACTAACCTGATTAACCTGGCAATTATTATCACAGTATTGTTCGTTTTTGGACGGAAAGTTCTGGGTGGTACTCTAAAAGAACGCCGCGAAAAGATAGAAACTGCGATAAGAAGTGCAGAAAAACGCACCCAAGACGCAGCCAGTGCTTTAGCAGAACAACAACAAAAGTTGGCTCAAGCTCAAGCAGAAGCCGAAAGAATCAAAAAAGCAGCACAAGAAAATGCTGTGAAAGCAAAAGAAGCCATACTCGCACAAGCAGCTGTTGATGTGGAAAGAATGAAGCAAACAGCAGCAGCAGACTTGAATACAGAAAGAGACAAAGCGATTAACCAACTGCGACAGCGCGTAGTCGCTCAAGCTTTAGAAAAAGTAGAGTCGCAACTCCGTGGTGGAATTGCCGACGACGCTCAGCATACATTAGTTGACCGCAGTATCGCGCAGCTGGGGAGTTAACCATGAAAAATAACATAGCAAACGCTGAAATATCCCGTCCTTATGCTGAGGCATTGATGTCGGTAGCGCAGTCAAACAACGTTGCAGATAAGTTTGACTCTGATGTACGTTCTTTATTGAACTTACTACAAGAAAGTGAAGCCCTGCGAACCTTTTTTGCCAATCCGTTTATTACTGCTGAAGATAAAAAGGGTGTGATTAGCAAGATTTTGAGCGATGACACTAATCCCATCTTCCGTAACTTTTTGATGTTGTTGGTAGATAGACGGCGAATAATATTACTTGAGGCTATAGCTCAGGAATATTTAGCCTTATTGCGGCAATTAAATCAAATCGTATTAGCGTCCGTGATTTCTGCTGTTCCCCTCACCGACGAACAAAAGCAGACAATTAAAGAAAAAGTCAAATCAATTGAGCCAAATGCTCGTGAAGTTGAGTTAGACAGTAAAATTGATAGCGACATTATTGGTGGCGTAATTATTAAAGTCGGTTCTCAGGTAGTTGACTCTAGTTTACGGGGTCAGTTACGCCGCTTAACTTTAAGCTTGAACAGCTAAATAAAGTTAGGAGTGAGGAGTGAGGAGTTAAGAATTTAATTCAAGGTTAAATAAAGTTAGAAGTTAGAAGTTAGGAGTGAGGAGTTAAGAATTTAATTCAGAGTTAAAAGTCTTAAAGATAAAAAACTCATAACTCATAACTCATAACTCATAACTCATAACTCATAACTCATAACTCATACCTCATACCTCATAACTTAACTAATTCTCTTTTCAGTATTGTAAGAAACAAGATAAAAAAATGGCAATTAGCATCAGACCGGACGAAATTAGTAGCATTATCCAACAGCAAATCGAGCAATATGACCAAGAGGTTAAAGTTGCTAACGTTGGTACCGTGTTGTCAGTAGGTGATGGTATCGCTCGGATCTATGGCTTGGAAAAAGCTATGGCTGGTGAGTTGTTGGAATTTGAAGATGGTACTGCTGGTGTTGCGCTCAACTTAGAAGAAGACAACGTTGGTGCGGTATTGATGGGTGATGGTCGCCAAATTCAAGAAGGTAGTACCGTTACAGCTACTGGTAAAATTGCTCAGGTACCCGTGGGCGATGCCATGATTGGCAGAGTTGTTAATGCCTTGGGTGAACCAATTGATGGTAAAGGTGAAATCAAGACTACAGAAGGTCGGTTGATTGAATCGATGGCTCCCGGTATTATCGCTCGTCGTTCCGTACACGAACCGATGCAAACCGGAATTACCGCTATCGACGCGATGATTCCTGTAGGTCGCGGACAGCGAGAATTAATTATTGGTGACAGACAAACTGGTAAAACTGCGATCGCGATCGACACGATTATTAACCAGAAGTCAGAAGATGTAGTTTGCGTTTACGTAGCTATTGGTCAAAAAGCTTCTACCGTTGCCAACGTAGTCCAAACCCTCCAAGATACGGGAGCTATGGATTATACCATCGTGGTAGCAGCTAGCGCTTCCGAACCCGCACCATTACAGTGGTTGGCTCCCTATACTGGTGCTGCCCTCGCCGAATACTTTATGTACAAAGGTAAAGCTACCTTAATTATTTACGACGATTTAACCAAGCAAGCCCAAGCTTATCGTCAAATGTCCTTATTGTTACGTCGTCCACCCGGTCGTGAAGCATATCCTGGAGACGTATTCTATCTCCACTCCCGCTTATTGGAACGCGCTGCAAAACTCAGCGACGACCTCGGTGCGGGTAGCATGACTGCGTTACCAATCATTGAAACTCAAGCTGGTGACGTATCGGCTTACATTCCTACCAACGTAATTTCGATTACCGACGGTCAGATATTCTTATCTTCCGACTTATTTAACGCTGGTATTCGTCCGGCAATTAACCCCGGTATTTCCGTATCCCGTGTGGGTTCTGCCGCTCAAACCAAGGCAATGAAAAAAGTTGCCGGTAAGTTGAAGTTAGAATTAGCACAATTCGACGAATTACAAGCCTTCTCGCAGTTTGCATCCGACTTAGATAAAACTACCCAAGACCAATTGGCGCAGGGTGTACGCTTGCGGGAATTATTGAAGCAACCGCAAAACCAGCCACGTGCTGTATACGAGCAAGTTGCAATTCTGTATGCGGGTATTAACGGATATTTAAGCGATATTCCAGTTAATAAAATTACAGACTTTGTAGAAGGATTCCAAGAATACTTGAAGAATAATAAAACCGAATTCAAGCAAGGAGTTCAAGACAAGAAAGCCCTTGGTGAAGACGAAGAAAAAGCGCTTAAAGAAGCGATTATCGACTTCAAGAAAACCTTCATGGCAACAATCTAACAATTTTGGATTGGGGATTTTGGATTTTGGATTGAATCTAAAGTCCAAAATCTCACAAAACGTCGGATGTGAAATAGAAATGTTTGGTCAACACTACTAAACGACTAAATAAAATTGACGTTAGACATAATCTAAGATCTAAAATCCAAAATCTAAAATCGAACTATGGCTAATCTAAAAACAATACGCGATCGCATATCATCAGTTAAAAATACCAAGAAAATTACCGAAGCCATGCGCCTTGTGGCAGCAGCAAGGGTACGTCGCGCCCAGGAACAGGTAACTTCGACTCGTCCGTTTGCCGACCGTTTGGCACAGGTATTATTTGGTTTACAAAGCCGTCTTACCTTTGAAGATGTAGATTTACCGCTGATGAAAAACCGTGAAGTGAAAACAGTCGGGTTGCTGGTAATTTCTGGCGATCGCGGTTTATGCGGCGGCTACAATACCAACGTAATTAGACGTGGAGAAATTCGCGCCAAAGAATTACAGGCTGAAGGGTTGGATTACAAATTTGTACTGGTTGGACGCAAAGCTACCCAGTATTTTCAACGCCGCGAACAACCGATTGAGGGTACATATACCGGCTTAGAACAAATTCCCACCGCAGCGGAAGCTTCTAATATCGCCGATGAACTACTTTCCTTATTTTTATCGGAAGAGGTAGATAGAATTGAATTGGTTTACACCAAATTCGTCTCCTTAGTTAGTTCTCGACCTGTAGTACAAACTTTACTTCCCTTAGACCCCAAAGGTTTAGCCGCAGACGACGAATTTTTCCGTCTGACAAGCCGTGGTGGTGAATTTGAAGTCGAGAGACAGAAAGTCACTACCGAAATGCGAGCTTTTCCTCGCGACATGATTTTTGAACAAGATCCAGTACAAATTCTCGATTCATTGCTACCACTATATTTGAGCAATCAACTGTTGCGAGCATTGCAAGAATCCGCAGCCAGCGAACTAGCAGCACGCATGACAGCAATGAGTAGCGCTAGCGACAACGCAGCAGAATTAATTAAAAGCCTCTCATTGTCTTACAACAAAGCCCGACAAGCTGCAATTACCCAGGAAATTTTAGAGGTTGTGGGTGGCGCTCAAGCCCTAGGTGCTTAAAACTGGAAATCTTGTTTATTGTTAATAGCTAATTGTTGATTATATATAAATTTTTATATATATAAGTATATATTGACATTTAGCTATTTCCGTGATACATAAATCAAAAATAATCAAAAATTAATTAATATAATAATCTATTACGATTATACGGTTAGTAGTTGTTTGTTTCACCTACTAACCGTCAAAATATACATCGATACAGCAACTATTTAAGCACCACGTCTTAATGCTGCTTCCACTTGCTTGAATTCTTGTTCCAAACGATTTTTCAGCTTTTCAGGTACGGGACGGTTGGGATAGGAACTGTAATGTCCAGCTAAGGAATTGAGAGCAGTTCGCATAGTGGTAAAAGAACTTAAACCAGATACAGATGTATTCCGCTGATAGCGAGCTGCGAACTCATTAATCTTTTTACGTGCTTCTCCTTGAACTGCTGCTTTATCGGCTGCATCATCAGGTAAAGCTAAGGCATTTCTCAACACATTAACTATAGCTAAGGAATCTTGCTGATAATCCCCGGTTAGATTGTCTGGACTACCAGAACATCCAGTCAAACTGATGACTGCAACCAAAACTAGGGCAAGTAAACGTGACCAATAGCGCTTCATTTTTCTTGGTTTGTGAACAAATACTTAAATCAACGTCCATCGTATCCTGTATTTGTATCGTGGGGATCGTTTTTGAAGAACCGTTAAGTATGGCAGTTGACAGTTGACAGTTGACAGTTGACAATTACCAATTACCAATTGTTAGACTTTCTCATACAGTGTATTCCGTTGTTGGTATGGTCTTCCTAAAGAACTGATCGCAGTTTGCAGGTTGGAAACGGACATACAGGTACCTCCAATTGCACCTGCCATTGTGGTAATATGTTCCTCCATTAAGGTACCGCCAATATCGTTACAGCCACAATTTAAAGCTTTGGTTGCTCCTTCGATTCCCAATTTCACCCAACTTGGTTGATGGTTCGGTATCCAATTTCCTAAGTAAATTCGAGCTACAGCGGTAAGTAAGAGTGACGAATCTAACTCTGGTTGGTCGCGTCCGACACGACGACGTAAGGCTTTTGGCGCTTCTTGACCGACAAAGGGTAATAAAATAAACTCAGTTATCCGAGCCGGATAGGCTTTGTTAATGGCAATTTGTTGTTGCGATCGCAATTTTTCGAGATGTCCAATTTGCTGTTCTGGGGTTTCAATATGTCCTGATAACATGGTGCTGGTAGTAGGTAAACCTAATTGATGGGCGGTACCGACAATTTCTAACCAAGTTGCGGAGTTAATTTTTTCTGGACAAAGAATACGTCTGACTTGATCATCTAATACCTCTGCTGCTGTTCCTGGCATGGAACCCACTCCCGCTGCTTGTAAGGCTGTTATTACTTGTGCATAACTTAATCCATCAAGTCTGGCGATAAATTGCACTTCTTGGGGAGAAAAAGCATGAAGATGGAGTTGGGGAAATTGTTGTTTGATAGTTTCTACCAACTTAAGATAGTAATTCAACGATTTACCATCTATTTTGGCTTCGGGATTTAATCCACCTTGCATACAGATTTCCGTTGCACCGCGTTTGACTGCATCTGTAGTTTTTTCAACAATTTGCGTCCAATCCAACGAGTAAGCACCTGTATCACCGTCATCTCTGCGGAAAGCACAAAAATTGCAATGTTGCTCACAGATGTTAGTAAAATTAATATTTCGGTTGATTATATAGGTAACAGTATCTCCGACTTGAGAAAATCGTAGTTTGTCGGCTGCGGTATGAATCGCAGCAATAATACTTGGTTCGGTTTGCTTTAATAATATAATTCCTTGTTCAGGAGATAAATCGTAACCCGTCAAAGCACGTTCTAGAATTGTATCAACTTTATTTTTGAGAAGATTTTTCACGGCAATGTATTAAAAAATAGTGTTCATCAAAAATCAAAGCACATCTATTATTTTTACAGGTAATATCAAAATGAGAAGATAGTTGATGGTTAGGAGTTAGGAGTTAGGAGTTTTGAGTTAGGAGTTTTGAGTTAAGAGTTTTGAGTTTTGAGTTAAACCATCAACTGTCAACTGTCCACTGTCCACTGTCAACTGTCAACTGTCCACTGTCCACTGTCCACTGTCCACTGTCCACTGTCACTGTC
>JAAUSO010000167.1 GCA_012033205.1 Richelia sp. SL_2_1
TTGATATATGTAGGTTGGGTTGAGGAACGTTCACCGCTAGGTGTGCCGGAGGCACAACCCAACCTACAAGGCGGGTTTGTTGGGTTTCGCAGAGCCTCAACCCAACCTACAATTTTCCTTAACTGAACCGTATTGAGTTATATAAGGCTCCCCTCTTCCCTTTTCCCTCTTCCCTCCCTAAACGAAATGTTTAATTTATTTTGCACGAGTACTTAGTAGCGGTTTAAATCGCCGGATATCGAACATAAAAACCCGACTTTTCACATAACCTTTAACCTTTAACCTTTAACCTTAATTAACTTTCTTCCAAAAGCTCTTGCAACAAAGGTGCAAGCTCTTTATTTAACCTACCATTACGCACAAATTCAGCATAGGTATCCGCTTCTACTGCTAATAGTTCATTGCGTAATTGTTCGCTAGCAAATGTCTTTAAACTGGGATGCTCTTTTGCAATTGATCAATTTTTTCTTTGATGTTACTCAATTCTCCATTAATTAAAGCTTCTTGATAACGACAAAATTCTAAGTCAAGTCCGGGGCGTTCGTCGTCTACTTCATCTAAATATTTGAGAACTCGTCGCAATGCATTTTCACGCGCTACGAACTGCATATATTCTTGACGCAAAGGTTGATCGCCGAGTAAATTTAATTTTTGTAGTAAAGGCTTAATAGTCAATCCTTGGACTAATAAAGTAAATAAAACTACTCCAAATACAGTAGAAATTAAATCTTCTCTTTCACTACCTAAAATAGTGGGAACACTTAATGATAACGCGATCGCAACCGAACCTCGTAAACCTCCCCACCAAAGTATCGTTTGTTGCCCTAAAGTAATATCGGAATTCGTCACGCGATTGCTGAAGAGACTTAAAGCATAGACTGAAATAAATCTTGATGTAACCATACCCACAATAGTTACACCGATAATTAACAAGTTATCTGCTAAATTAGCAAATCTGATTTGGTCGCCAATCAACAAGAAAATAATTGAATTAACAAAGAAAGATACAAATTCCCAAAACTCGCTGACAATCACCCGTGTACGGGGGTTCATGCCGATTCGGGAACCAAAATTACCTAAAATTAAGCCGGTGGTGACAACAGCAATTACACCAGAACCGCCAAATTCCTCCGCAATTATATAAGTACCATAAGCTGATACTAATGTCAAGGATTGTTCGACTAAGGGTAAATCAAATCTTTGAGTCAGGTAAGAGATACCAAAACCAATTAAACCACCAACTGCAACACCGATACCGACGACGCTAATTAATTCTAAGATGACTTCTTGAACTCCTAGTTTTGCGGTTCCCAAAGGAAGCGCTACGAGGAAACCAAAAGCCACAACTGCCATTCCGTCGTTGAACAAACTTTCCCCTTCCATTAAAGTCGTGAGACGTTTGTCAACTCCCAATTCGCGAAACAAAGCAGTTACGGAAACTGGATCTGTTGCTGAAAGACTTGCACCAATTAATAAAGCTGTGGTTATAGGTAGTCCAACAACTTGATTTAAACCTAGTGCCACGCCAATAATCGAAATTACCACTCCTACTACAGCATAAAGAGTAATCGGAAAAAAATCTCGTTTTAAATTCGACCATTTTAAATTCCACGCGGCTTCAAATAATAACGGAGGTAAGAAAATCGCCAGGATTAATTCGGGTGAAAGATTTACTAATCGTACATCAACAAAGGCTAAACCCAAACCGGCAATTACTAATAATAAAGTGTAAGGTATTTGGCGAAACCAGCTAAAAACTTGTGGTAAAGTCGCCACACTTAGAGATACAGACAGTACTAAGAGAAATTGTTTGAGATTTTGTTCGATACCGGCAGTTTCACCCACCGCAGTTTCAATTGTCATAGTCCCTGATTGTAGATTTTTTTGACATTTGTCACATCCCGATATTGAACTTTCGTTAATTATCAGTTTATGTTTGGCTGTGAATCTCCGCAAACATTTTAGATCGCGACAATTTATTTTAAGCGGTTGTTAGGCAATTGTTAGGAAAATTTGTAGGTCAAATATATGCATAAAAAATATGTACAAAAAAGTAAAACATCTGCTGTCTGTCTTGGTTAGCAACAAAGTTCATCCATTTGAATTAAAGCAATTACAAGACATTCTACAATCAGAATCAGCGGTTGATTCGAGTTATCTAATTTTAATTTTTGCTTCTTGTGCGATCGCGACTTTTGGTTTGTTGACTTATCAGTTATCAGTTGCCTTTAACCTTTAATTAACCATTTGCTCATGCAACCGTTGCTTATAAGGTTTGTCAGCAGTTTCCACACCATTGACAACTAAACCTAATACTTGAGCTTGATGTTCCATTAACTGTTCTAAGCTATCACGAACTGAGTTACTAAAACTCATACCTTGTTTAACGACAAATAATACATTGGGAATTTCAGCAGTCATCAATGATGTCGCACTTGTAGCGCTGACTGGAGCAGTATCTACTAAAACATAGTCGTACTCAGCGCCAGATTCGGCACTTGCTAATGTTTGTTGAAAGCGTCCTTGAGATACCATCTTGACAATTTTGCCACTTTGTGGTGCTGTAGGCAATAAATCTAAATTGGGTTCTATAGGGATAACCCTATTTGTGCTGTCTAATTGCTGAGTATAACTTAAGCTTTGGGTTAATTCTGCGCGGATAAAATCTCCATCAACTATCAGTACCCGGAAACCTAAATCTACTAATGCTTTTGCTAAGCCTAAAGTTACAGTTGTTTTACCTTCACCTTCCATTGCACTAGTAATTAATAGATGACGATTATCTAAATGTTGCAAGCTAATTGCTGAAGCCAGACGTTGAAATTTTACCTGTTTATCATCATCTAAATCCCAGGTTAATTCTCCACCTTTGAACTGAGGAATAGAAACAACTATGGGGAATTTCATATCTTTCAAATCTTGAGGACTTAACAGTGGATTGCGTCTTTCTAGAAGTAAGATTAAAGCAATACTACCAATTATTCCTGCCACAGCAGCATTTAAACCCATTAACGATTTTTTGGGAGAAATCGGCTTATTACCAACGCGGGGTGAATCTAATATTTCGACATTGGGATAAACATCAAAAACATCGATATTAGTTTGTTGTACTTGAGCAACTAAACCTTTATAAACACCTTCAGCAACATCAACATTACGCTGTAATTCTGCTAATCTTGCTTGTTGAGCAGGAATAAAATCTAAGTTTGCTTTCAGTTGATTTATTTGAGTTTGTATCTGTTCAGCGCGGTTTTGTTGACCAGAAGCTTCAGTTTCTGCCAGAATTAATTGTTGAATTAAATTAGCGCGTCCTTGTCCTTCAGTACTTACTGTAGTATCGATAGAGGTTCCCGCAGCAGTTTGATTAATTTGAGTTTGTATCTGACTTAATAATACTTTCTGCTGTTGAAAAAGTTCTTGAACTACAGGATGGTTATCAGTATACTTAGCACGTTCGCGGGCTAAATCGGCTTTTATTTGTGATAGTTTTTCTTGAATAAATTGATAGTCTTTATTTTCACCTAAACTTAAAGAACGAATTGCTTGAGTTGGTGACATTCCCAAACGAGTTGATAAAGTATTAACGCGATTTTGGTTGTATTCTGCTAGGGATAATGCTTCTAATTGAGCTTTGGTTAAACCATCAATGGTAGTAACAATTGCTTTTGTTTGTTCGGGAGCATCTACTAATTCGCTAGACTGTTTAAATTTGGCTAAAGTCTTTTGTGCTAATAATAAATTATTTTGAGCATCTTCTAATTCGACTGCACTAAATTGCCTTTTTGATAAACGGTTTTGTTGACGGAGTTCTTTGAGTCGCTCTTGATATAATTTGATCAGATTGCTTGTTCGTAATTTTGCTAACTCTGGTGATAAACTTGTAGTATTTACGGTAAGAATGCGGGAATTTTCATCGATAGAAACTTGGAATAAAGACTTATAACCAGGTAGGTTAAAATCATCTTTTAAGGGGTCTACACTAAGTACCTTTTCCATCAAAGTGTCGCTAGTTAAAATACTTTTCTGTATTTCTAATTGACCATTTCCAGGTGCATAAATACTAGAATCACCTTTTCTTAAAGAACCCAAAATACCCAAACTAGCATCCAAATTGCCATTTGTTCCCGGAATTGTTAATTGTGCTGCTGCATTCCACACACGAGGAGTAGTTGCAGCGACGTAAGTAGTTATCCCTAAAACTAAGATGTTCCAAAGTATTACCGGCTTCCAGTGTCTAATCGCGATCGCAGCTATTTTATTCATAAATTTAATCCTAAATTATTATTTAAGGTAATAGGTAATTGGTAATGGGTAATTGGTAATGGGGGAAATAAATAATAACTGTCAACTCCTAACTCCGGTACAGACGTAGCAATGCTACGTCTCTACAACTCCGGTGGTACTAACTCCTAACTCCTCCCATTCAGTAATATTTGGCTGTTGCTGTTGTACTTCAGATAAAATTGCTCCCAACCAAATAAAGAAGAACCAAAAATAAATCGCCATCCAAGTTAAATTAGTGGCATGAAGTAGTAAATATAAAGCTATTAAACAACCAAAGGCACGCTGACAAACTAAGTTTCCTTGAATAGCAGGTTTCCAAAAACTGCATAAAGTTGAAACAAGGGCAATGATAAAGAAAATAAAACCGAAAATACCGTGTATATAAAGCACTTGTGCATAGGAAGAAAATGTTCCTAATGGTAATACAAAAGCCCCATTTCCCCAACTTGCGGTTTTTCCATAAATCCCCATCCCATCCACGGTGATTCTTTCCAAGCATCGATAGTTGCACTAACAATAAATTCTCTGTCTTTTGATGAGTCAGCACGAGCGCTATTAAAAGTTTTTAAAGGTAAAGCGATAAAATCTTTGATACTTAAACTTAATGTCGCAGCAAATAAAGAAGTCAGAGATACTACCCATAAATAAGCTTGTCTAGCCAATCCGCTACGAAAACAGTATATAATTACCCAAACTAAGGGAAAAGATACCCAAGCAAGCCGACTTTGAGAAATTATTAAGCCCACAAAACTACCAGTTAAAGCAAATTTCCGCAAGCGTTGGTTAGATTCACTCAAGCACATAAAGAAACATAAAAGACCACAAACCCCTAAAATAGGAGGGTCAGCTGTATAAAGGTCTGTTCTTGGTAAAGGAATACCGAAAAACGGTTGAATTACAGCAAACTTAACCATTAAACTAGTTTTCTCACCCGGTATTAAACGGGCTAAAGGTGGTAAATAATGTTCTTGAGGACCGATAATAAAGAGTATTAGTAGTTGAATTGTTAAAAGTATTAAATAGCTACCTGACATCCACGATACAGCCCGCACAATGGTTTGTACCTTAATACGATACCAAAAGGGTAAAGTCATGCAGCCAAAAATCATGAAATAGCCTTTAAATAAAGTAAAGAATGTAGCTGCTGTTTTTAATATTTCAAAGCGGATTGTTTCTAATCCAATTAGATTTGTCCAAAATGCAGCTAAAGTCATTCCTAACCATGCCCAATTGCAAATTGGTAAAGATTGTTTAATTAGTTTATCTAGTTTGAATCCAGTTATGAGTAAAAATGCGCTGACAACCGGATAAATAATAGTTTGTAATCCCAATATCCACCAAACGGGTGTCAGCATAATTGTCCAGTAAATTACTCTTTCGGCAATTGAGTCGAATTTTATCTGAGTTTTACTAATAGAATTAAATGCCAACATTTTATTAGATAATGGGTAATGGGTAATGGGTAATGGGTAATGGGTAATTGGTAATTGGTAATTGGTAATTGGTAATGGTCGCGTTCCCTATAACCTTTAACCTTTAACCTTTAACCTATTTTTAATACCTGTAAATACTTTTCGGTACAAATTTCTAATTTAAATTGATTTAGCCACTCTGTATCTACTTGTTTGGTATTCCCAGAAAGTACGCTTAAAATAGCTTCAGCCATTGCTTTGGCATCGCCAACTGGGGTTAATTCTCCATACTTACCATCTGCTAAAATCTCACTAGGACCACTTTCGCAATTTGTCGATACTACTGGGGTTCCTACTGCTAAAGCTTCTGCAATTACGTTTCCAAAACCCTCCCAAGCGGAAGATAAAACGAAAACTGCACTATTAGCCATATAAGCATAAGGATTATCAACAAAACCCAGCATGGCAACATCTGCTCGCAATCCTAATTGATTAATTAAATGATTTAAATTATCTTTTTCTGGTCCCTCTCCTAATATAACTAAACGACACTGACGTATTTGCCGCACTTGAGTAAATGCACGTAGTAAAGTTGGATAATCTTTCTGTGGATGCAGCCTTCCTACTGCTAGAATCACTGGCGGTTCTCCCTGTTGAAACCACGGATGTTTAATTGACTCTTGTGCTTTGATAAACACTTCCGGGGTAATAACTGGATTGTAGATTAAATTAATCCGTTCGGGGGTTAAATTAGTTACTTTGGCTAAATCTACTGCAACTCCCTTAGACACACTGACAATTCCATCAGCCCAAGGGTAAAGAAATCTGGCTGCTAATGGTGTCAAACGTGCGGAAAGTTGAGGAATCCGTTTTGCTTCTAAAGACAGATGATTGTGTTCTGATACTACTATCCTTGTTGATACCCCAGCTATGCGTTTTGCCAGCAAGGCTATTTCACAAGGATAATGCAAAGCTGCCAGCATCGTTGCTGGATTTTCTTGCTGCAAATATTTAATTAGTTTAGGCAGAATACTCAACTTTGACTGCGCTTTTAAATCTATAAGTCGAATTTCTGGCGGTAATTGTTCTAATAAAGAGCCTACTGCTTTTACTAGTACCATATCAACTTTTAGCCCTTGTTCTACAAAACCGCGAGCTAAATTGAGTAATACTCGTTCCGCACCACCGCTGTAAAGACAGCGCAGAAAAATCGCAATATCCGCTGAAGATTTAGACATGATCAAGATTTTTGACTTTACTATGTTGCGATCGCGATTTTTGTGATATGCTTTTCATCAAGTTAATAACTTCACCATAATTACGTTGAGCATCAAAACGCTGTTCGGCTATATGACGGCTAGCAGTACCCATTGCATTGATTTTTGTTTGATCGTTTTTTAAGGTTTGCAGAGCATTCTTCAAAGCAGTAACATCTGACGGTGGTACAATTAAGCCGTTGACTTGATGTTCTACTTGTTCACTCAAAGCACCAACATCAGTAGTAATGATTGCTAATCCTGCTGCCATAGCTTCTGTAATCGCATTTGGTAAACAATCTGCTTCTGTCGGGAAGACAAAAATATTTGCTTGTTCGTAAAGTTGTTTTAAAGGTTGGCTGTTAGGTGTTAAATCGCAATGTACCCGGATGTTCTCGATTCCGGTTAATTCATGTTTGATATTAGTGTCTTTGGTGACGATATCTAAAGTACAATCTTGGTCTAAACCATTACGAAAAGCTTCGAGCAGAGTATAACCACCTTTGCGAGCAAAATCTCCTCCTACAAACAATAAGCGTAGGGGATTTGTGGAATCACAATTGACTAATTTATTTGGTGTAAATTGCCACTGTTGTAAATCAATTCCCGGTGGAATTACGGTGATTTTTTCCCCAGATATGCCATAGTCGTCAACCAAGGAATTTTTAGCCCATTCACACCAAGTTATAATTGCTGTGGCAGCTTTATAAGTACTTTTATTCCACTCAAATTTACTACGTTCTACTAAATAGTTACTACCAACTTTATGGTTGTATCCAGCAGCGATGCTATCGAGGTTTAAAGGTGTGGCATCGGTGGAAATTATGGTTGGGATACGATGCATAAAAGGAATAGCAAACAGCGCGGTGGTTTGGGTGTGCAAAAATAATGCATCTGGATGCAGCTTCATAGCGGTTTCTATCTGCTTAAAAGCACGCAAACTAACTTGTAGTGACCAATTATTACGAATAACTGGCAGTTTATCCAATATATCATTGCTACCCGTTCCGACTGGCATCCAAATCGGTTGGATACTATTATCTTTGTTTACCCAATATTTCAAATTTTGGTAGTGGGTAATATGTCCCAATACTTGCTCTACAATAAAGCCAAAATTAAACATCAATTTTTAACCTCATTGTATTTTATTTCTAGTTGATTTGCAGGTTCTTTAATCATAAGTTTTTTAACTATAGTTTTTAACTTTTTATATTGTTCGGGAGATAAAATAAGTACTGTAGAAATTTTAAACAACGCTTTGGACATAGTTTGCCATTGCCAAATTGTCGAAGAATCATTTTTAATCACATTCCAAAAATATCCCATAGCAATGATGCCATTTTTGCGACTTAAAGGTGATTCTAATGATTTAAAAGTCAGATAATGATAAAGAGTTGAAAGAGTATTTTTTTTGAGATATTGAAGGGATGCAGGAGCATTTTTAAAAGATTTTTCAATTAATTTTAAACAGGAATTCTCCATTTTCACAATATTAGTTGATGCCGAACGAGAAGAAATACGATATAAAATCTGAACAGATGGTACAGTCACAAAATCATATCGTTCTGATAAACGTAACCACATATCCCAATCTTCAGCGAGTGTTAATGATGAATCGAAACCACCAACTTCAGTTAATGCTTCTCTCCTAATTAAAGGATTAGAACCATTTTCTAAAATATTTTGTACCAACATTTTTTCATAAGCACTACCATTAATAGTTATATGATTGCCCGGATGAAAAAAATTGCCATATTCATCAATATAGTCAACCCAACTATAAGCAACTCCAGCTTGAGGATTTTTTTCTAAAGCTGTTAATTGCGCCTCTAATTTATCTGGAGTCCAGATATCATCAGCATCCAGAAAAGAAATAAATTCACCCGAAGCTCGTTCAATTCCCCGATTACGAGCCATAGAAATACCAGCATTTTCATAGAAAAACACTTGTAAACGCGAATCTTTAATACTAGAAAGAACTTCTAACGTAGAGTCTTGAGAACCATCGTTAATTACGATTAATTCGAGATTACTAAAAGTTTGATTCAATACCGACATAACTGTCTCTTGAATCGTTTTTGCAGCATTGTATGCTGGGATAATTACAGATATAACTGGTTTTGTATTGTTGTTCATGTTTCTATCTTTAGATGATTTAAGATTACTTACTCGTTATTATGACGTAACTTCTGAAAGCGTTTGAACAATTGATTTAGTTTTACTTTATATTGAGAAAACATTTGAGGTAGAAAAATCCGTATAGTTATTAAATAGATTAAAATTAATGCAAATGGTCTAACCAGTAGAGGTAAATTATATGAAATTAAAAGACCTGGAATAATTAATAAAATCGGCACAAAACAGGGAACAATAAACTTGGGAAACGACCAACCTAAACTTCGACAAGCTACCCACCACCAGTAAATAGTCCAGCCAACTCCTAACACCAATGCAACAGCTAAACTCACTCCGACAATTCCACCTAAATTAGCACCAAGAATAAAACTACCTACTGCAATTGGAGCTATTTGTAAGTTGACTTTAGCATTAATATCCGGACGACCTTTAGCAACCAACATCGAGAATAATGAAGAATTAATAATACGAAAATAAGAAAAAATTAGTAAACCTGGAATTACATTAATAATCGGTATCCACTTGGCTCCAAATACGAAATTTACAACGGAATAGTCTGTCATTAAGAAAATTAAAGCACAAATTGCAGCGGTTAAAATAGCAGTTTGTTTGACGATTTTCAATAAAGTATTTTGTTGTTGTTTATCATCTGCTAATTGAGCAAAAATCGGCATTCCTAATTGATTAAATACAGCACCAATAATACTTGAAAATGCATTTGTTAGCTGATAAGCAAGATTGTAGTAACCAAGACTCGCACTACCCAAAAGTTTTCCTACCGTAAAATTATCGATGTTGAAATTGGTATACAAACCGAAGCTGGAAGCAACAGTACCAAAATAGAAAGATTGAACTTCCGATTTAACTTCTGAGTCAATTTGTAAACGGAATTTATACTCCGAATAATAACGAGTTAACACACAATTAACTAACCAAGAAGTTGTATCACCAATCACAAAAGACCAATAACTAAAGCCCAAAAATGCCGCACCCGTAGTAGCCAGTAATCGTGTAATCGAATTAGCTAAAGTAATATTAGCGATCGCTCTATATTTTAACTGTCGCGTCATCACGCTAGAGTAAACATAGCTAGCAGAAGAAAGTATCAGATTAAACGCAAAAGCTACTAATATCCAGGTTAAAGTTGGCTCTTTAAAGAACATCGCTATCAGTGGGGCTGTTGCTATGACTCCCACTGCTAAAGCTAATCCCACTAATAAACTAATAGTGTAAGCAGTATTGACATATTTGGGATGTTCTATTCCCTTATAGATAATGAAAGCACCCGCAGTATCCTGAATAAACAGTGAGAAAAAAGACCAAAAAACATAAGCAATTCCAATGATTCCGAAATCAGATGGTTGTAATAATCTTGCTAAAACCAAACTACTGAGAAAAGCAAAGATACGGGTTACGAATGTGGCATAGGAAATCCATAAGCCATTCTTGAAAAGTGCAGTTGCTTTCACTATCAGTTTTTACCTTGTACTGCTTTTGCAAAACCGAGAGAACGCCCGATGGCTAATTTCGATACCGATGACAAACGCACCGATATCAAAGTTACTAAAGAACGCATATCTCGATAAAAAATCGATCTGTCACACATCAAAGCTTGATCAATAAAATCTCCTGCTGTTTGCATATCACCGCTTTGCAGAGACAACCGCGCTAAATAGCGATACATATAAGCGTAGACAGTTGGTAACATCGGCTTAACTAACATTGGCGAGCGCGCTACAGCATCTTCAATAACTAGCTGCCCACTATTCCGCATTTGGACTATATTGAAAGATAATCCGGAAGGGCGCACACGGTAATAGCATAAAATCCGTTTTTCTCGGTAAAATCGCCATTTCTGTGTTGCAGCGATTCGCAACCACAAATCCACATCTTCCCAACTACGCAGGTTTTCATTAAAATCACCTACTTCATCTATCAAACAACGACGGAATACCGCATTAGAACCATGCCCAACAAAGTTTTTGCACAATAATGCCACTACAGGATTTGGATGTACAGGTTTACCGCTCAAAGTGATAAACATCGGTTTTCCATCATCGCGAATTGTCCGCGAAGCACTGTAAACTACCCCAACATCAGACTGACTATACAATCGAGCGATATGAGTTGCTAATTTATCTTTATGGTAAATATCATCACCATCAAGTAAAGCAATATATTCACCCCTTGCATGACGAATACCATAATTACGTGCTGAAGATAAACCTCCATTTGATTTTTGTAATAGTTGAAATCGCGAATCTCGTTGACAAATTTGCCGCACTATGGTATCAGTATTATCTGTAGAACCATCATCAACTATCAATGCTTCAAAGTCGGAAAATGTTTGCTGTTCTAAAGAAATCAGAGTTTCTTTAATATATTTACTAACATTGTAAGCAGGAACTATAACGCTAACTTTTGGTATTCTCACTATGATTCTTCTCCCGAAGTACTTTTGTAGAAAAATTCCCCATCAAACAATTATCGATTAACTGCAACTTTGCTGATTTCGTTGTCTAAAATATCCAAAATCTTCTCATCTTTACAGATGTCAAACTTTCTCGCAAAATGAGCATTACTTTCCATGATTGCATCATAATCATTGATGGTTAATACTTTTGGTCGTCCGTTTTGAGTTTTAGAAAAATCAAAGTAGCGTTTATTATCGTCACACAAATTAAACTGTCTGCTGTTTAATAATATTGTTTGGATAAAAGATTCATCCGATACGCATACCTTCTGATAATATTCGACGACTTCCGGATGTTTTTGACAAAAATAATGCAAATACTCTACACATTTTCTAGATAAGGTTGTAAAAAAAGAACCGCCATAGCAAATAAATTCCTGATTAAATAATGATTTTCTTCTTACACCAAACATTTCATATGCTAAATTGATGCGGAAAAAAGGCTGTAAATAATTTATGATTTTTATTGGTATAAATAACTGCTTTAACCAACTTGGAACTTTTCTCAAAAAATTGATCGACCGATATTCAAACAAATAACGACTTTTACCTTCTTGTATACTCCAATGACTTTCTGATGAAAAAACCGGAAAATATTCTAGAAAGCCATCATAATCGGTGCTTGATAAGAAACTCTCAATTTTTGATATAGGTTTAATCGGGTAATCTTGACCGGAAAGGTAAATTAACCAATCGTATTCTACACGATTATCAATCAACCATTTTACTGCATTTAAATAAGATTGAACTGATAAAAAATCTCCACGTCCTCCTTTTCCTGTTAAAATCTTAACGCCATTATTTTCTAAGCTGCTTGTATCTAAATTACAACTAGTAAAATCATGACTGATAATTATTTGATTGTCAGTACCTGATGTTTGAATTGTTTCGATTAACCGATAAATTTGCTCGGCATTTTGATGAGTTTGGATCAAATAACAAATTTTCATGATATTTAGCAATCAAAATATAATTATTCAAAATTAAGAATTATGGTATTGTTTTATTGTCATAATGATTTAAAAAACCTAGAAGGTTCACAAATCTCAAATAATACCCAAAAATACTCTACTTTGTATCTACACAACGGGAAGTAAAGCATATAGTTAGTTCTAATTAATCCAGTGGAGCTATCAGGAAGATTGCATCATAACTAAAAACAAAACTCAAAAATAGCTTTATAACTTTGGTGTTAATTCTACTCGCAAAGAAGTCTTACTAAACATTGCCAAAGCAATATGCAAAGCAAAAGCCGGATTTCCTAACAAATAACGAGCTGCTAAACGTTTTGGTTCCCGACAAAACCGATAAAACCACTCAAAACCAGCATTAGATAGAAAATGCGGACAATCTGGGACAATTCCAGCCATCCTATCAATAATCGCTCCACCAAGCATAATCGCATTAACTTGCAAGCTATCGCGATGCTGTTGTACCCAACTTTCTTGAATCGGCATTCCCATGCCTACAACTAGAATATTCGGCTGAAATTGATTAATTTTCTCAATTACGACTTGATTAGCTTCCGGATCTTTTTTATCAAAATATCCATGATGTCCGGCAAAATTCACTTGTGGATATTTTAACTGCAAATTATCAAGAGCCGTCTGTAAATATTCCGGCTTACCACCCAAAAAAAACACCGAAAACTTTTGTTTATTACAACTTTCTAAGATTTTAGGCATTAAAAGCGTATAGGAAGTTCGATAATCCAGAGGTAAATCCAAACCCATATAGCTAATCGCTTTTAAGATCCCTACACTATCACAATTAGCAATCTCTGCACTTTGTAAAAACTCGTAATACCAAGGCAACTGCATGGAGAGATTGAAACTGTGAATATTGTAATTCGCGACAATTATTTTCTTGTTTTCTGTACAAGCTTTGCCAATTACTTGCACAATTGAAGAAGTAGACATACAGTCTATTCTTCGCTCTAACAAATAAACGCTTAAAGCTGTTGATTTGTCTGTTTTATTCTCGTTTCTCGTTTGATTTCCTGTATTCTCTACTTTTAAGTCAAAATTGTTAACTAAAAGCGTTCCTAACGAGGAAAAAAGATTTGCCATATAATACAAGTTTTCCGCAAATGGGTATTAGCAGCTATAACTAAAGATTACAACACAACTAGTGACAATACTATGCCTTAAAATACAAATTCTACAACTTAAATGCGTAAAAACCCGTAAGAGTTACACATGAAGCATTGAGAAAGATTTATTCTATTGAGAAAGCAATTAATCGCTCTCGTAGAAACACCCATTAACGTTTTTGCTGCCATCAGTATAATTAATGAAATTATAAAGAAAAGTATCTTGCAATACAAAAATAAAATTAAAAATGTGTATAAGCATAAATCCCCGACCTTCTGTGTTTTTTGAAAGCCAGGGAAACCAAGTCACAATCAAGAATTTCGGACAGAATACAGAAAAATTGCGCCCCGATAAATTAATTTATAGTGTTAGCCACAAACATCAGCAAAAATTAAATTGCTCAAAGACTGATTAAATAACCAATATTCCTTTTTGTGTATGGCAACTCATAACCCTATCTGCATACAAAAGTCAACCGTAGTGACTAATAATACTTTTGTGCGGTTCTAGTTCATAAAACTAAATAATTTTCATTACATCGAATTAGCACCAGTAGCAATTAAGCGTCTGAATAAACCTTCAGACCAACCAGTTTCTCTCAAAACAGCTTGCGAAGATACTTCCACATAAGCCTGTTCGATAAAAGCTAGGTCAATCATACAAATACGTCCCAGAGCCTCTTTGATTTCTTCGCTTTTAGCATCTTTTTTGGCACGATAACCGGCTTCCCGGATTACAGTTGCCATTGCGGGTACAACGTGCTGAGGTCCAATCCCGATACGAACGTGGACTAAACCTATTTTCCAACGACGTTCAGCATAATCTTTACCCCACTCATCCATACCTGTAAACATTTCGTGGAACCACTCGATAAATGTTTCCCGCAAACGATGCATCCGTCCATCTGTCGCAGTTAACATCGCATTCATTTCTTCATCGCGTCCTAAATAAGCGTAGAAATGTTCCGCCATTTCGGGAGCAACTTCTTTTCCCCAATCTGCTTCGGATTTAAGCAGCATTTTATCTTCTGCTGTTAAGCAAACGCGCTTTTCCAAAATAGACATAAACGCTTGTGGTTCTATACTCATTCCCAAAAACTCCTATTATTAATTAAAAAACTAGTAGAAAATATCAGCAGCCCAATTCTTAAGCGAATAATTAGTTTAAATTAGTTTAAATTAGTTTAAATTTGCTAATTTTCCTAATGTTGAACTTAAGATAAATCCCAGTATTTACACAATCAAAACATCATCAAATTTGGACTGAAACTAAATAAAATCACCAATCCAAACATCCGTATAAGGACTATGTTGCATGACAACTCAAGCCATTAACGGCGCGATTTTAGCAACAACTCGTTTCACTTCTAGAAACAATAAACCTTGCTTAACACCTGCTCCAGCTAAAACCAGTAAAACAGCATCAGCACCACAACCAACCAACACACCGTAACCTTTTTCCCCTTCCACGACAATTCTATCAATGCTTCCACGGGCTAATTCTCTACCGATACGTTCACCCAGAGAAAGCATCGATGCAGACATTGCAGCAGTACGTTCTTCATCCATTCCACCCGGTAAAACCGAAGCCAAAGCCAAACCATCAGGACTTACCAAAGCCGCACCTTGGACATCAGAAGCCGCGCTGACAAAATTTTGGAGTTCGTCTTGCAGCATGGAAACGTTAATCATTTTTTTTCTCTCCAGAATTGTTGGTAAACATATTTGAGCAATTTCCCCAGTTGACTGAATTAATGTAATCTCTCTTACATTTTCTTGCAAAAAATCAGTATTCTCATCAGTTGCAAATTGAGGACTAATGTCCCCCTCTGACAACTCCAAAGAGTTAACTGACTCAGCAGGACGTTTTTCAAATGCTCCTAAAAGAAGCTTAATAATTTTACCCAGAGGCATTTATTCCTGACTCCTGAGCGTTATCTTCAAGTTTTAATTTATCCTCTTTTAAGTAGATAAATCTCAAACTTCAAGACTTGGTAAATTTTAAAACGAAAAAGGTTAAGCTTAGGATAAGGAAAAGTTATTTCTTGGTTATGTTTTACAAGTAGGATGTTAGGGAGTTAGGAGTTAGGAGTTAGGAGTTTTGAGTTAGCAGTTAGGAGTTTTGAGTTAGGAG
>JAAUSO010000028.1 GCA_012033205.1 Richelia sp. SL_2_1
TTGTAGAGTTAGGAGTTAGGAGTTAGGAGTTAGGAGTTAGGAGTGAGGAGTTAGGAGTTAGGAGTTAGGAGTTAGGAGTGAGGAGTTAGGAGTTAGCTTATTGCCCATCACCAATTACCCATTACCCATTCCGACTTTTCAAAATAAATTCTGCGATCGCTAAATCTTGTGGAGTGGTAATTTTTAAATTAGTTTCTTCTCCTTGGACTATGGATACTTCTAATCCACATTTTTCAAACAAAGCAGCATCATCGGTGACTTGCCAAGCTTTGCTGACGGCTTCTGTATGACATTGTGTTAATAACTTGACATCAAATCCTTGGGGTGTTTGTGCAGCCCATAATTGCCGTCGGTCGGGTGTTGATTGAACTATGTTATTATCGTTGACAATTTTAATCGTGTCTTTTACTGGAACTGCGGCAATCAAACCGTCAGTATGAAGAAGAGTTTCGGCACACGAATCAAATAAATTTGGCGTGGCAAGGCATCTTGCTCCATCGTGAATTAATACTTGTGAGGCAGAAGATGGCAATGCCCTCAAGCCATTGTAAACGGATTCTTGACGAGTAGAACCACCTTTAATTAATTCTACTGGTTTATTCAATTTCAACTGACCGATAATTTCCTCAAAGTCTTGCCAGTCATCTGGTTGAGAAATTATGCCAATCCAATTGATAGAATTGGCTGCTGTAGCTGCTTGGATAGTCCAGCTAATTACCGATTGTCCCAACAAATTTAACAGAAGTTTATTCCGATTACTATTCATTCTTCTACCGCTTCCGGCTGCGGGAATTAATAAATACACTTTGATAGTTCCTCGATTTCAATCAATAATATTTTTTGAAGCCGTGTCGGAGAAGGAAAAGGTAGATGAGGAAGATGCAAAACTCCCAACTCCTAACTCCTAACTCCTAACTCCGGTACAGACGTAGCAATACGCCCCGTCTCTACAACTCCTAACTTTTCTTGAATTGCGAATTGTCCCCCTATCTTCCCCTAAAATAAATACCCAGTAAGCGTAAATAAATAATATGCGAATAGTAGCCCTTGTCCCTGGTGGAATAGGTGAACAAATTCTATTTTTTCCGACTCTAGACAATCTCAAGCGGAAGTATAATACATCCCGTATTGATGTGGTGTGTGAACCTTCCTCAAAGGCTACTTACCGAATAAGTAAGTCCGTAGACGAAGTTCTAGCCTTTGATTTTAAAGATCGTAATAGTATGGCTGATTGGGGTAACTTAATTGGTACAATTCGCGATCGTGAATATGATATCGCGATTACCCCATCCCAAAGCTGGTTTACTGGTTTAATGCTTTGGTTAACTGGTATCAGCACGCGGGTTGGTTTCAAGGGAAATAGTTCTTTATTTTTTAATCGTGTAGTAACCCAAAACACGCAGCAGTATGTGGCTTATATGTACCACGATTTGCTCCAAGGGTTGGGGATTAGTTCTCATTATCCCGAACTAGCAATCAATGTACCAAAACCAGATATTGAATGGGCAACTTCCGAACAATTGCGTTTAGAAGTTAAAGATACTGGCTATATTTTGGTTTGCGATGGTTCAGTTAATACTGATACTTCCTATCCCGCCAAACAATGGCTATCTGTGATTCAAGATTTTAAACAAAAGCAACCAGATATGCCGATAGTGGTTTTTTCGCAACTGGATAATCAAGATTTACTCAGTACTCTCAAAGCAGCTATACCAGATATTAAAGAAATTTTCCCCGATAATATTGGTAAACTCGCAGCGGCAATCGCCGGGGCTAATTTAATGTTATGTACTGATAGTGCGCCGATGCAACTTGCTGTGTTTTTAGAAACTTACACTATTGCTTTATTCGGCTCAACTGAACCCATGAAGTCATTGCCTCAAAGCGATAAATTTGTTGCAATTAAATCAGATACCGGCATCATCGGGGATATCCAACCAGCAACCATTTTAGAAAAAATTTGGCAAGGTTAAGGAGTTTTCCGATTCAGAAAAAGCTCAGAAAGGAAAGTTACGTGTAACCATTGAAACAATGAATCTAAATTAATGTAAGTACTTAAAACTTTTTTGGTTGAGATATCGAAAAACCTCTCCGATTGGGGGCATTCTGCCGCCCCCAAACCTCCTACACTTATGTTGATTCGTTTAAATTTCAATTCTCAAATATTTTCTTAACTGAAGTGTACTGGAGTATAAACAAATATAAACAAAAATACCTGGTGTGATTTTTTTATCTATTTTTACAAGGAAGAAGTCGGGTTTCTCGAACAAACCCGACTTCTCTGTTTTAACGAGTTTTAACGAAATTTAAGTAGTTAGGCTTGCATTATTTACATGATTACTCGTCAGTTATATAAGCCCTGACTCTTCGCTCTTCGCTCTTCCCTCTTCCCTGCCCCCAACGAAATATTTAATTTATTTTGCACAAGTATTTATTTTTTATATTGTTATCAAAAAATATTATTTTTGTGATTTCCAATACAAATTAGCTGAGTAAAATAATCAAGTTATTTATTTGTGAATAAAGTGTTTTCGCGGAGTTTGTTAGCAAAGATTATTCTCTGCAAAGCATAATTAATTTTTTGTTATCGGTAGGTTAATCATTAATTAAAATCTATACAATAATTTACGTTTTAAAATTATAAAATTATGTTTTAATAAATATCTATCAAAAAAAGGTTTGTATTTAAGAATACAACAAAGATACTTTTTGATAAACCGATTAGTTCAAGTAACTAAACTTTTTATAAGCAGTTTAATCACAATCAAATCAGCGGGATCAAACAACTAAATGTATAAAATATAAATTTTAATAAATTGACTTTATGCTTTACCAGGCAAGGGATACAGACTTTCAGGGGGTTAAACCCCTCAACAAAAAAATCGAAGTATCTATTAAGCTATAAAGCCTAGTTCAAAGTTTATCTGTTAATTAAGTTTGTTTACTTAAAAACAAAACTTTGTTTTAGATAGATCCTAAATGTTAAACAGAATACATTTGATTAAATAATTTAGTACAAGTAACAAAATGTTGTGTTTAAGAGATGAATTTATTTCTCGGCTGTAAACCGCGTGCTACTTAAGTTAATCCGCTGTTGAGAAAAAAATAGATTTTTTTTGGTCAGAATGTTAGTTCGATTTCATTTTGGGGAATGATAAATCAGAAGTTAAAAAAAATGGCGTGCGGGGAGCCTAGAAGCCAAAAGTTATCAGCAGTAGTGTAAGTAACTCGCTACCAAGCAGATGATTTGGTTGTCAAAGTTGGTGATAGTGGAGAAAACTTAATTAACTTAATGTATCTCTACTATCAAAGCTAGTTTGTCATTTTTTTTATTGAATCACTAAAAGCCTTTTGGCTTTTGAAGTTAACAGTTAGTTTGAAGTTTTGTAACCTTTATTGGTCAACATCTATTAAGGAGTTGATTCAGACAGTTTATTGTTAGTAATCAATGGCAAATCAATTTACATATTTGAATGTAAACAAGGCAATTGATACAAACATTATTCTTTATGAAATGATACAAACATTATTCCTTGTGAAAGATGTACGAATGAAGGAAAAGCGATAAATTCTTTTTGCATGAACTTCTATCTAGCTGTTAAGTGGGTGAAATCACCGCATTGAAATGATTAAGTAAATACAAGGAAAGAAACAATGGCGATTCGGTTGCATAGTTTAGTTATTACTAAAAAACGTTATATCCAAGTAGAGACTCAACTTCATCATCTCACAGGCATTTATAGAAAAATCATGCTTTCTTGCCAGAACATACCTTTATGGCAATTTTCCGATACAGAAAGTGCATATTTTGAAAGTGAAGAAGATGGAACGATTACTTTTTATCAATCTGTGAGTACAGATACAGCAAGTGCTGGGATTTGGACTTATATGATGTATGAATGTCCCGAAGGTGGAGAATGTGTATTTACAGACTCATCTTTGAGTACAAGCATTCAACCTTTAAAAGAATTATTTGCCGGTAAAAAATTGGAGAAATCCGCTGTAGATATTTATGAATATTTACAATATAAATATAATGATCATGATTATTTAGATATTGAAATTCCGTCGAGTTGGAATAAATTAGTTGGAATCAAAATAGCCGATATGCTATTGGAAGAATATAAAGCATTTAAATCGACATCTATTTTTGCAGAAGGTGTAGGAAAACGGTACACGCAAATAATTTTAGATGAATTTATCAAAGCTGGTGAGGAAGTTATCCAAAACGGCAAGAGATTAGAAGATTTTGAATCAGCCCAATACGATATTTTAAATAAAATTTATATTGATGATATGGCTAAATCGATTGTTGAATATAACGACTATCGCATTTGGCAAGCAGCTTTACCAAGTAAATCCAAAGCTGTTGAGTATGCTTTTAATACTGCATTAAGTTTGATATCTCGTATTCAGTAAACAGTAACTGCATTTAGTCACATTACTGAGCGTAAGCATTTGCTTTGTTTGAGGGTAGGCTTTGTGTTACGTTTACCCTAGCTTAACCTTACGCTCAGTATCTGGGAAATTGCAATTGATTTAGAGCATTTCAAATAGCTCATCATCTAAGTCATAGCCGAGCAACTTAGCCATTGACTTGATTCGAGATTGACTAGGAATATTTTGTTGTTCGAGCCAATCTTTCAAGACAAAGGTTTTGTGCATGATAAAAATTTCTAAAGCTTCGGGATTGTATTGAATACCTTCTTTGGAGTTAAACTGATGTGGAACCAATAGGGCAGCATAACGGGCAAATTCTCCCGATTGCCAATCTAGTAAAAATGGTAGCCACGGGTATTTAGCATCCAAACGGATAAACCATAGTCGCACTTCGGCAATTTCTGAAAGTTCCCGTGGATCTCCTGCTTCTAAATCGTACTGAATATCAAAGCGTAACTGTTGTTCGCTCGATGCAATATTATCATGAGCAAGGATTTTTTCGATTACTGTTGTCGCAGGGGACAAATCCAAGCTGTTGATAGAGTTACTCGAAAGTGTAATAGTTAAAGTCATTAATTAGAATTTTGGATTTTAGATTTTAGATTTTAGATTATGTCCTTGCGGACACGCTACGAATCATGGATTTTGGATTAATTTGGGATAAATAATTATACATATAAATAATAATGTAGAGACGTTGCACTGCAACGTCTCCCCGTAATTCAATTGATATTGATAATTCGCTCGAATGTATTCTTTGGAGGCATCTACCTCCTCAAACTAACTCAACCATTTATGGTATAAAGCGTTATCACCACCGACAGCAAAGATATCAATACGATTTTGTCCCCAAGCTAGAGCCGCAGGAGCCGAAATTGATGCACCACCAAGGTTTTGCCATTCGCTTGTAGTAGCGCGATCGCAAGTTTTACGGTGTATTGCGTTATCCGTACCAACAGTAAATATATTGATAGTATTAGTGTTTACAGTTACTGCGGGAGAGTATAACCATAGACCACCTAAACTTTCCCAATTATTGCTCCAAGATGTACCATTCCAAGATTTACGGTATATAGCATGATCGCAACCTCGAATAAATACATCAATGGAGTTTTCTTGTAAAGAAACTGCTGCTGGAGTACCCAAACTGATACCACCCAAAGAAAGCCATTCACTCCAAGATTCACCGTTCCAGAATTTGTGCCAAACAGCATTATCGGCGGCAACGCTAAATACATCAAGTCGGTTACTACCCCAACTAGTAGCTGTGACTCCGTGCTTGCATAAACCTCCTAAATTTTCCCATTCGCTCCAAGTTTTACCATTCCAACATTTACGCTGCAATGTACGTTCTTGAGAGATGATAAATAGATCGATATTTTGTTGGTTGCGGGATAACACCGCAGGAGTTCCCAAACTAAACCCGTCTAGCTTCTCCCATTCACCGGGATTTTTATCTTGGTGCCAAGATTTACGATAAATCGCACTGTCTCCACCGACAATAAAGGCATCAAGATGATTTTCCTCAGCAGAGACAACCGCAGGTGCATAAAAGCTGTTACCTCCCCAGCTTTCCCATTCGTGCCATTTTGGCTGTTGAGGTAATAGTTGGTCAAAAGCGGCTTTTGCTTGAATAATTCCAGCACCGGAATGATGATCAAAACCGGGTTCACCAATGTTTTTCGCGGTACTTTTGAGCAGTTCTTTAGCTTCTTGTTGATTTAAGTCAGATTTAGCTTGTTTGAGTAATGCTACTACCCCAGCAGCAATCGGACAAGCCGCTGAGGTGCCGTTATCGCTAGCAAAGTAACCTTTAAAATGACTCACTGAGCAAAAATCTGGTTTATTGGGGTCTAAAGATGCAGGTCCTTGACTACTATAACCAATAAACTGTTCTTCTTTATTGACTGCACCAACCGTCATCACTAAAGGATGTCCGTTTGCACCCCAAATGCTTTTACCTGAGCCAGTATCGGTACCGCATCTTTGGGAGGGGCAGCTACCTCCACAGTTGCCTGCTGCGAATAAAACTAAAATACCTAGCTCAATCGCTTCTACAACTTTACGAGTGAAAGGATGTTCGGGATTGTTTGCATAAAATTCATCCCAATTTTCTTGGTAAATTCCCCAACTGTTGGTGAGAATCTGGGGTGTACCGTCGGTTTGATACTGTTTAATTGCCCAATCGAATACTTTTAAAGCGTTGGATATGGCATCACCGCCGGAAATTCGGCAATCGTAGAGTTTGGCTGCGGGTGCCATTCCTAATACATCGGTAGCGGACATATTACCGTGTTCACCCCATTCTTTGGCGGTAGTTCCCCAGTCGGATGCGGGACCACCAATCACATTTTTGACACGAAGAATGGTTTCTGATGGACCAATATCACGACCTTCAGCAGTTATTCCACCATCAACAACACCAACAACGATACCTTCTCCTTTGAAGCCAGCTGCCCAAATTTGGTCGGCTCCAAAATATTTGGCGACATCGGCTATGGTTCCCTTGGCTGTTGTCGGAGAGCAATCACAGGTACCAATCGGACAATTTTGCGCCCCATCCATAGGTACGACTAAATCTCTGTTTTTTTCTAATAAGGCAATATCAAAGGGTGCAATGGGGGTATCTTTGTAAACTTTGATGACGTTAGCTTGTGATTCTAATTGCTGAATATCGTTTTCTTCTATTATTCCCCGCACAATAACCGTTTCTTCGTTATTAGCTCGCAAGGTAGATAGTTGTTCGCTACTGGAATTAACTGTTATCGGTTCGTAGCTGGTATCAAATCTGAAACTACTGACATTGATTTGTGCAGCCGTCCGAGATGCTGCTAATACACCTTGATTACTGGGAACGCGCAGTTCTACCAACACTTTCTGCATATGTCCGTAAGCAGATGCCGCATCCATGGCGCTACTAGGCATTTCACGAGGTGCAGATGGGGAGTTCATATCCAAGGAAGGCATTGTGCGCCCAGAATTATTAAAACCATTATTGAGATTACTTTGCATTTTTATCACCCTGTTAAATACTGAATAGTGGAAATTACGGTTATTTGCTTGTTGAATAACTCAGCAAATACCGTTGAGTAGATGTGCTTATTTACTGGGAAATTAGCTATAAACCTAATCTCCAGCTTGAGTCTGGGAACTAGAAACTACAAGTATTATTTACTTATTATTTACTGCTTGTATTTTCCGAGCTTGTTTACAGACATTATGTAAATACACCAGCCTAGATGAGAATAAGTAGATGTACTGAAAAAACCAATATCGGGCTTTAAACCTCAGTAGAAACCACAGTTATTTTCGTTTTGAAGGGCAAAATAAAAGCCTGTCGCGGATAAAATTAAATATAAATTGAATATGTCTAATTATTTACACCCAGTGGCAATCAAAGCAAAAGCAAATAAAAATACTAGTTCAGTATGATTACTGTAAATACTCAAGCAATCAACTACAAATAACTAAAAGGTAGCGCTAGTTAAACAAACGACATAAGTTATCTTTGTGTAATACTGAATCTACTGTGAAGTAGACGTTTACAATAAATTTAAGCTAAAGTGGTAATGAGTTTATTTTAGATTAATTGTTGACAAATTAGACTTTAGCAAGCCTTGAAAAGTTCATCTGATGATTCCGCGTCTTTGTAGATGCAGAAAAAAGGGGAAACACCAAAAAAGATTGTGTGTATGATTACTTTAATTTTTGTATCTACGAAATAAAAAAGAAACTTTCATATTTAAAAATACAAATATGCAAAAACAAACATTATTTACAAAACCAATTCGTTCATTAGAAGACGCACTAGAAAGATGTCAAACTTTGGGTATGCGAGTTAGTCGTCAGCGTCGTTATATTTTAGAACTTTTATGGAAAGCTAACGAACATCTCTCCGCTCGTGAAATTTATGACAGGCTAAATTTAGAAGGTAAGGAAATTGGACATACATCCGTTTACCAGAACTTAGAAGCCTTATCCTCTGGGGGTATTATTGAATGTATCGAGCGCTGTGATGGACGTTTGTATGGAAATATCAGCGATTCTCACAGTCATGTTAATTGTTTGGATACGAATCAAATTTTAGACGTTCATTTGGAATTACCTGAAGAAGTGATTCGTTCTGTAGAGGAAAAAACAGGAGTACGGATAACGGATTATAGCGTTAATTTCTATGGTTATCGCAGTTCTGTGGATTAATCGAGATTTATCGTTAAATCCGGGTAGAGATGCTCATAATATTGCGTCTCTACAATATTTGAGTGTAGTTATACTGCAAATTGGAAAAAAATGGGAACACTATTACTTATAAGCCGATATTAATAGCTTTTAAGTCTCGTTAGTGGATTGGTAGATTACACCTAGAAATCAAAAAATCAAAAAATCAAAAAATCAAAAAATCAAATATTTATTGCTTGTCAATGCAATTAGTTATATGAGGTTAGCTAAAAAGCTGCATTTGACGAATAAGTTGTGAGTTTAGACAATAACTGCTCATAAGTCATATGAGTAACTATCGGTTCTACAACATTAGAGATTGATTTTTCGATTGAATCTAACACCTGATTCAAACTATTTAAGATTTCTGAAATCAACCTTTTCTGATGCTTTTCCGATTGGATTTTGCAGGCTTTTTTGATATTTTTGATTACTCTATCCATTGCTTTTGCTGCATTAGGAATTTTGGCTCTAAATAATGCATTTCTAGCTGATTCTAAAAATACAAAAACAGTCGTAAAGTCGTGCAATTGAATTTTACTAGTAGACATTTCTAATGGTTTCATCACATCTACAGCATCTTTTAAATGAATGACGACTTTCTGCAAATCTTCAAAGTCAACGGCGGTGACTGCGCTGAGCGGCATTCCCCGCTCAACTTCAATATCAGTCACTCTGGAAATCCACAACAAGCTTGAACAGCTATCGCCAATCACATTAGCTTGTTTTGATAACAAATTGACGATTTTCCCAAACTTTATATTCATACAGTCTTTGATCAGCATACTCTTCTACATTGGATCTACCAAAAACAGATCATAATCATAGATAAAATATACAACTATGCATAGTGCTTTTACGTATTTAATTTAACAGAAATTAAATTTTAAAATAAATATTATTAGATTATTATTTTTTAAGAGTTTATACCAAATTTATAAATGGTTCCATAACTCCTCACTCCTAACTTTATTTCCGCCACAATTTTTGTAAAGCTTTTGCTAAATTGACAAATACCTCTTCGATTTTCAACATTGCGGTGTCAATCAATGCTAAAAGTTGTTCTAGAGGATGTTTGTGATAACCAATTAGTTCTGCTTTGGTTTCGATCCATTCTGGTTTGGCTTCGACTTGTGTTGATTCGCGGGTTTGGGTGATTTCTCCTGGATTTTCGTTTTGTAATCTCGAATTTGGAGTAATTGTAATTTTTTGGTAGATTCCAGTAGTGTGGGCATCTTGCCCACTTTTTTGAATATAACCATGTTGCTGGTTTCGTAGAACAGGTTTTTGTGGGTTTTGTAAACCAGCTTTTTGTTTAAGTCGTAAAGTGCGCCAATTTGGAATTTGGAAACGTCCAAATAGTTTTTCGGAAGAATTATTTACTTCTGTAGAGGGTTTTAATTGCTTTTTAATAGTTTCTACATTTTTATTTAATGGTTGATTTTTTTGATTTCGTTGCGGTAATCCACTATTAAACAAATCATTAAAACTTAACCAATCATCTGTTGATTGTTGACTTTGTAACTGAGGAGTTTTAGATTTAGTTGTAGAAAGATAGCGTTTTGGTGGAGTTTGCTTGATTTTTTCATTTTGAGGTTGTCCATAAAAGTAATTCAAAGCTGCTGAAATTAAAGCTTGAATTTTTGACTTTTGACTTTCTAAATTACCGTGAGCTACTACTTGTTTACTGTTGACAGTTAAATTGCGATCGCCATATAAAAAGATATCTAATTTTGCTTTGACTACTTTAATTAATTCACCACCGCGCTGTTTTACAATCATCTGAGCGCGGGATACGGGAACTAAAGCATTTGTTTCCAATTTCGCAACAGCAGTATCTAAATAAGCCAATGTTTTTGGATTGATTGTGACTCTTGCATTTATACTTATAGGAAATAAAATTTCAGTTTTTTCCTGATTGCTCGGAGCAAGTCTTTGGAATATACTTTCTACTCTAGATAATAATTTGGTTTCCTGCTTAACTTGAGATAATCGCCACGAACACCAATAATTAGCAATTTCAGCGATTATTTTGTTTTGTAAGATTTGCTGTTGCGATAAAGTTAAAATATCAAGAATTTCATTTTCACTTGTTACGAGTACTAAATTCTGGTTGGACAGTTGTGAAGCAATCCCTCTAATTTTCTGAGGGGAATACTTTAAAGTAGTATCCGAACCTTCCTCACTAATTTGATTAATTGTAGTGCGAGCATCTTGCTCGCTAATTTGAAAAACCTTGTTTTTTTTAATAAACTCACTTTCCTGATTAGATAGAGAGTAAGATGTTAACGGTACAATGTTTGTTTTAGAAGTAGTAGAAATAGATAATTGTGAATTATCTAGAGATGGAATATATTGCGTTTCGATATTTTCTAGTATTCGTACAATCGCAGTATCGGCAGATGGTTCTGATGGCTGCAATTTTAACTTAGATTCTTCTTTAGCTGCCGATAATTGGGTTCCCGCAGAATCAACAGCTTTTTGTAACAGTAAATATATTGATTTAGAAAGTGCTTCTAGAGACCAACTTGTTGCAACTTGTAATTGTCGTAACGAGCGTCCGAATCCTTCACCAAACCGTCGGGATTGTTTGTGAAAGAAGTTAAATAGCCTACTTTGATAACGTCCTTTGGAAGCAGAAGGCATGGTAGTAAGGTTAGAGGTTAGAGGTCAAAGGTTAAAGTTAAAATGTAGAGACGCAAGGGTTCACGTCTTCCAAAAATTTCCAAATCACGCAAAATCATTTTCATACATCTTTTCAGTAACGCAAAAATTTTTATGTAAGAAATTTTATAATCTTTTACTATTGAGCGTATACAACTTTTCACCGGATTTTAGCGTAAATATGACTAACTCTATACCTGAATCTAATACAAATTTAAGTTCACAAACTCATTCCCAAACTATTTTGCAAGTTGTTGAGAAATTACGCGCTTTTAGTACTGTGGATGTTCGCTCAAATTGGCGCTGTTTTTCAGGTGACATTTTGGTAGGTGAGGTTTTCGCGGGGAATTTTTCTGGTTGGGATACTACGCAGTTAAACGCGAAAGGACATATTGCTTGGGAGAAGGGTAAAAATGTGCTTTGGTTGGCACAAAAAATCATCGTTCCCCAGAATTTGCAGGGTTATCCAGTTGCGGGTTTGTGTTTGCGATTGGCTTTGGTTTGGTGGGCAGATTCTGCTCAAGTCTATATTAATGGTTCTTTGGTCGCTCAGGGCGATTTATTTGATTTTTCGCAACGAGTTTTATTAACTGATGAGGCAATACCGGGTGAGGAGTTTACTGTTGCTTTACGTTTGGTAAGTCCGGAACATGATAATGGTGCTTTGGTAAGTTCTAGGTGTGTGTATGAAACTGTGGGGAATAATGTTGATCCTGGTTTTGTGGCTGCGGAGTTGACGATCGGGCTACGTTATTGTGAAGCTTTTGCACCGGATAATTTGAATGTGATTGCTGGGTTGGTGCAGGATGTTGTTGGGGAAATTAACCGCAGAGGCGCGGAGTACGCTGAGGAAGAAGGTAAGGAGAGAGTTAACTCATGTCTTGCTAATTTACGGGATAATCTTCAATCCAAAATTGCAAATCTAAAATCTAAAATCTATCTTGTGGGTCATGCACATTTGGATATGGCATGGTTATGGCGTGTGGGTGAAACTTGGCAGGCTGCAAAGAATACTTTTACATCGGTTTTAAAGCTGCAAGAGGATTTCCCGGAGTTGATTTTTTGTCATTCTACTCCAGCGCTTTATGCTTGGGTGGAAGATAATTGTCCGGATTTGTTTGTAGAAATTAAAAAGGCTGTTGAAAATCATCTTTGGGAAGTTGTTGGGGCTTTCTGGGTGGAACCGGAGTTAAATATAATTTCTGGAGAATCGATTGTTCGTCAATTGTTGTATGGTCAGCTTTATGTTAAAGAAAAGTTTGGGCAGTTTTCAACGGTGGCATGGCTTCCTGATAGCTTCGGTTTTTGCTGGACTTTACCCCAATTTATGGTTTGTGCGGGAGTTGAATATTTTGTCACTCAAAAGCTGATTTGGAACGATACGACTAAGTTTCCTCACGGTGCTTTTTGGTGGCGCGCGCCGGATGGTAGCGAAATATTTAGTTTGATGTCAGCACCCATTGGTGAAGGTATTGACCCAGTAAAAATGGTAGAATACGCGATTGCATGGGAAAAACAAACGGATTTACAAAATTACCTGTGGCTTCCCGGTGTTGGCGACCACGGCGGCGGACCAACTCGTGATATGCTCGAAATCGCCCGACGCTGGCAAGGTTCTGCTTTATGCCCGGAATTTGAATTTACCACCGTTGAGAGGTATTTACGGGGAATTCAGGAAGAGGTAGATGGAGAAACAAGAAGACAAAAAGATGCGGTAGCAATCCAAAATCCAAAATCTAAAATCCAAAATTGGAATGACGAACTTTATCTTGAATTCCATCGCGGTTGTTATACTACTCATGGCGACCAAAAGCTTTACAATCGTCGCGGTGAAAATCTGTTGTATGAAGCGGAATTATTCGCTAGTTTGGCAAGTATTTACTGTGGTGTAGATTATCCCAAAGCTGAAATTGAAGCGGCTTGGAAGAAGTTATTATTTAACCAGTTTCATGATATTTTACCTGGTTCCTCAATTCCGGAAGTCTATGAGGATGCTTTACCTGAATGGCAAGCAATGCAAAATACTGCATCTTCTATATTACAGCAGTCTTTAGCAACTTTAATCACTCAAATCGACTTGTCGCGATTGCCATTTCCAGATAGTTTCCCGATAGTTGTTTTCAATTCTCTGAATTGGCAGCGTTCGGAAGTTGTTGCTGTTTCCTTACCTGGGGAACCTACTCAACAATGGCAAATTTGTGATAGTTCGGGTAATCAAATTATCTCTCAACTTGATGCCGATGCAAAATTATTATTTTTAGCAAGCGATATTCCTGCGGTAGGTTATCGTTTATTTTGGCTTTCTTCTACTCAAGAAGCACCACCACAAAATCAATCAAAAACTATAGCGCTACAGTTTATTTTAGAAAATGAATATTTACGGGTAACGGTTGATGAACAAACTGGAGAGCTAAACAGCGTTTTTGATAAATTGAATCATCGTGAAATACTCTGTGGTAGTGGAAATCAACTACAAGCCTTTACAGATAAAGGTCAATATTGGGATGCATGGAATATTGACCCCAATTATGCGGAACATATTTTACCACCGCTTGAATTAAAATCTATCGAGTGGCTTGAACAAGGATTATTACAAAATCGTTTGCGGGTAGTGCGTCAGTTGGGAGAATCGGAGTTTATTCAAGACTATATTTTGCAAGCTGCTTCCCCAATTTTGAAAATTGCCACTAAAGTTAACTGGTTAGAACGTCACGTTTTAGTAAAAGTTGCATTTCCATTAAACTTAGAAGCAAGTTTTGCTACCTATGAAATTCCTTGTGGTGCAATTGAACGCACAACCAAACCCCAAACCCCAGCAGAAAAAGCTAAATGGGAAGTTCCCGCATTACGTTGGGCTGATTTAACACAACAAAACACAGAAGAGCAAAACAATTCTGCTTGTTACGGTGTCAGCTTATTAAACGATTGTAAATACGGTTACGACGCTCAACCAAATCAATTACGTTTAAGTTTATTGAGGAGTCCAGAATGGCCCAATCCACAAGCTGACAAAGGACATCACGAATTTAGCTATGGTTTGTATCCCCATGCAGGAAGTTGGGAGAAGGCGCAAACAGTGAAGCGTGGATATGAATTCAACCAACCTTTAAAAGTAGTGCTTTGCGAGAAAAAACTGAATTCTCAAGCATCAACAGCATCACCAAATAAAACATTAAAAGACAAAGCCAGCTTTATCGATATATCTGCCCAGAATTTAGTCTTAATGGCATTTAAACAAACCGAAGACAACCCCCAACAATGGATTCTTCGTTGTTACGAATCTCACGGCGAAACAGCAGAATTTCAACTCACCAGCGATATCGGCTTAACTGTAACAGAATCTGTAGATTTATTAGAACGTCCTCTACCGACTTCAGAATTTGCAATTGAGCCGTGGAAAATCGCTAGTTTTAAGGTTAAAGGTTAATCAACTATAGCCCTTTTCGGTTGAGTGCAATACACCAAACTCACCCCCTTCCCCTCTCCTTACGAAGGAGAGGGGTGCCTGGAGGGCGGGGTGAGGTAAAATTTGTATTACACCATGAATCGGAAAACCGCTATATCAACTGTCAACTGTCAACTTTAAAACTTAATCCTCATGGTCTTCAAAAGGGTCTCCAAGTTCTTTACTAGGAGGACCAAAGGAGGTGTAGACTGACATTACTGTAACTGTAATCAAGACGGCAGCTACAGAAATACTAAGAACTATTGCGGGTTCCATAATGGGTATATATTATGAGTACTATTCTTATACAATATTACAGAAGATTAAAAAATGTTTTGCTAATTAACCTGGAATTTGATTATGGCACAAAGAACACGTTTGGGAGATGTTCTCAGACCCCTAAATGCTGAGTACGGGAAAGTGGCTCCTGGCTGGGGTACTACCCCATTAATGGCTGTTTTCATGCTGTTATTTTTTGTTTTTCTGTTGATTATTCTGCAACTTTATAACAAATCAATCATGATTGAGGGTGTGAATGTGGATTGGCGAAGCTTGGGTAATTAAGCAAAGTAGTTTTCCACATAGTTCTAATACAAATATTCTCACATGAAACTTTAACCCGGCTGATTTGACCGGGTTTTTTGGGTTCGTAGTCATACGATATTCTTTATTTTGAGCGATAAATCGCTAAACTACAGGTATGTATTGAGAGACGGTTTTGAATTTATCGGAGAAAACTGATGAATATATTCGGTATTGGTTTACCAGAAATGGCTGTAATTATGGTTGTAGCACTGCTGGTTTTTGGTCCAAAAAAGTTACCAGAAATTGGTCGTAGTATGGGAAAAGCAATTCGCGGTTTCAAGATGCTTCTCAAGAGTTTCAAGATGAATTTAAAAAAGAAGCATCACAATTAGAGGAAGCTGTCAAGACTACCGCTGAACTTGAATATAAGCAAATAAGTCCAGTAGAAAAGGTAGAGGAAGTTGAAAAGTCAAAGGTTAAAGGTTAGAGGTTAAAGGGTGAAGGTTAGAGGTTAAAGGGTGAAGGTTAAAGGTTAAAGGTTAGAGGTTAAAGGGTGAAGGGTGAAGATAAATTTATTAAATATCAATCATTGTTTCAAAACAATATACATGATAGAAAATTAATTTTCATCCTGCTTTTTATCTTTTTTGATAATTTATAGTTATTGATAAATTGATAATTTATTCTTTCTATGCAAACTGCTGATAAAAAAACTTTATTAATTCCTCAACTAATTGTTGGTTTGGGGAATCCAGAACCTAAGTACGATAAAACACGTCACAATATCGGTTTTGCTGCAATTGATGCTTTATCCCGTTCTTGGAAAGTATCTCTGAACGAAAATCGGAAGTTTAAAGGTGAGTATGCTGAAACCACTGCACCCGGAGGCAAAAAAGTTCATTTACTCAAGCCTTTAACTTACATGAATCTTTCGGGACAAGCAATTGGGGCGGTGGCTTCTTGGTACAAATTAAAGCCAGAATCCGTATTGATTATTTATGATGATATGGATTTACCTGTGGGAAGAGTTCGCTTGCGTTTGTCTGGCTCTGCTGGGGGACATAACGGGATGAAAAGCACTATTTCTCATTTGAGTTCTAAGGATTTCCCTCGTTTACGTATTGGTATTGGTAGACCAAAAAAACTAGAAGATAGCGAGAATGGTAGTAATATTTCTCATGTTTTAGGTAAGTTTTCTCCTGAAGAAAATGAGTTGATTTCTTCTGTTTTAGATTATGTCGTTGAATGTGTGGAATTATCTCTTAAAAAAGGTGTCGAAAAAGCAATGAATGATTGTAATAAAAAGAATTTAAATGTCCTTAATCCTAAAAAAGAATAAGAAGTCGGGTTTTTAGGATAAATATTCATCACACAAAACAATCGTTATCAAAAACCCGACTTCTATAGCTTTGCTGGGGGATGATAAGTCGGGTTTTTTACGATAAATATCGATAACACAACTGAATCGTCATCAAAAACTCGACTTCTTTCGCGGAGCCAATGTATCCAAAATCTATCTAACAAACAACCATCGTCAATTCGACGATGGTTGCTGGTAAAATCAATTCGTTGATGGGCTATTAATCGTGAAAACGTGGCTCATTCAACTATATTTTGAAAGTTTTAAGATACTTAAAAAAACTCCTTTTTTTTCATTTCTCGCGTAAGTGTTTAGATTTATGATGACGTTAGTTATAAATTTTATAGCCAAATATAACATTGCCTAAAAAACTTATTTACTCGGAGAAATCCAAGATGGAAAAACTATAACCACGCCAATTGCTACAACGGTCGTGTTCCTCTGCAACGCAGCGGCTCCCCTTTCATCCCCTCCGAAAAGCCATTAGGGACTATATTTAAGTGTAAGATTCGTAAAAATCATTACTTTGAGATTATAAGTGTCCCGTTTATGAACGGTTATAGATTACTCACGTTTGTAACTAGTAAAAGTACTTACTCCTACCTATCTAAAACGTTGTTTGCGTCTTGCTGCTACTGCTTTACGCTTACGCTTTTCCTGTGGATTTTCAAAGTGCCGATGGTATTTAACATCAGCCAAAATCCCAGCCTTGGAAACTTGACGCTTAAACCTGCGTAAAGCTGAATCTATTCCTTCATTTTCACCTAAAACCACTTGGGTCATCCTAATCCCTCGTTATCTTCCTACTATATTTTTACTTTATTGTAATGTGCTGGTTGCTCGGAGTGAAGATACTCCGGAAACTGCCTCAAATCAAGCGAAACTGGAACAATCAAACAGTAATCTACTGCTGAATTTCCAGATTTACTATTTTACCTTCCAATCCTATTATCATCTATGTATCTGGCATCTGAGAATCCAAATTTTTTAATGTAAGGGCAAGTTGATAAAGTTGACGACGGGGTAAAGAAGTCGATGCAGCTAGCTGTCTACTGGCTTGTGAAGGTGATATTCCTTGATTCATGATTGTTTCTAACTTTTCTATGAGTTCTGCTTGGCTAAACTCCTGCTGAGTGGGTGTATTACCCGCCACAACCAGAGTATATTCACCTATAGGAACCTTCTGCTCATAGTAGTTACAAGCACCTGTAATAGTTCCGCGCCAAAACTCTTCATATATTTTAGTCAATTCTCGCGCTAAAACAATTTGTCGATCGCCACCCAATATTTCTCTCATATCTTCTAAAGTTGAGCGCAAACGATGGGGGGATTCGTAAAAAATCAAAGTACGCTCCTCCGACTTCAATGATTCTAAGTGCGATCGCCGTTGTTTTGATTTAGCACTTAAAAATCCTTCAAATACAAATTTATCTGTGGGAAGCCCTGAAGCACTTAAAGCGGTAATTGCTGCAACCGCACCAGGAATCGGAACTACAGTAATTCCAGCTTCGGCACAAGCTTTCACCAATTCATAACCGGGATCAGAAATTCCCGGTACACCAGCATCCGTTACCAGGGCGATGGCAATTCCATTTTGCAATTTGTTTAAAAATTCTGGAATGCGACTGTTGCTGTTATGTTCGTGATAACTCAATTGCGGTGTATTAATTTGAAAATGTTTTAAAAGTTTTCCTGTATGACGTGTGTCTTCAGCCGCAATAAAATCTACCGACTGCAATATTCGCACGCTTCGGAAAGTCATATCTTCTAAGTTACCAATCGGCGTACCAACAATATACAGTACACCTACTTTTGATTCGCTTTGCATTGATCAATTAGGAGAAGGAGCAAAAGAGAGAAGCAATTTTGATTTATTAATATTGTAAATTTTCTAAATGTTATAAAAATCCGAACTGCTGATAAACTAAGGTCTGGAGATATATTTCATAGTACTCTTTGTTGGATAGAAAAAGTTAAAAAAATTCCCAATTACTAATTAAAAATATGAAAGATTTACAATCTATTCTAGAGTTAATTCGCCCTATTGGTTGGGGTGCATCCGATATATTACGCTCTTATTATCGTGGCAATCAAACAGATGATTTAAATATACAATATAAAGATGACAAAGGTAAAGACCCAGTGACAGCAGCAGATTTAGCTGTGAGTAATTATATTTTGCAGCAGTTGCATTCGCAGTTGGGAAATGAAGATTTTGGCTATATTAGCGAAGAAACTTATCAAAATATTGATGGTAAAAATAATTCTGAATGGGTATGGATTATTGACCCTTTAGATGGTACAAAGGATTTTATTAATAAACTGGTGAATACGCGATTCATATTGCTTTAGTTAGAAACCAGCGTCCGGAATTAGCATTAGTCGCAATACCTGAAGCCGAAAAGTTATATTATGCAATTAAAGGCAGCGGTACATTTGTCGAAACTCGTAATGGAGAACGAAAATCTTTGTGCGTTTCCGAATGCGAAAATCCTCAAGATTTAACTTTAGTTGTAAGTCGTAGTCACCGGAATGAAAAATTAAATTATCTCTTAGAAAATTTACCCTGTCAAAATCAGAAATCAGTTGGTAGTGTTGGTGGTAAAATTGTGGCAATTATTGAACAAAAAGCAGATGTTTATATTTCCCTTTCCGGGAAATCTGCACCAAAGGATTGGGACATTGCGGCACCAGAATTAATTTTAACTGAAGCCGGTGGAAAATACACTCATTTCGATGGAACACCATTACAATACAACACCGGAGATATTAATCAATGGGGTGGTTTATTAGCAAGTAATGGCAAATGTCATGAAACGCTTTGTCAAGAAGCACAAAGAATTTTAGAAGAATTTAATTAATTGGTAATGGGTAATTGGTAATTGGTAATGGGTAATGGGTAATGGGTAATGGGTAATTGGTAATTGTCAACTGTCAACTGTCATGAGAAATTATTGGAACTAGGGGAGCGGGAGAATAAATAATTTGAGACGTTAAACAAAAATACGATTACCACGTAAAATAATCGTCTTTAACGTCTGTAACAAACATATATCCGGGAGCGTGAGTAATTGCAATTTCTGGCTTTGCTTGAAGAATCGCAATTTGAGTTGTGACTCCACAAGCCCAAAATACAGGAATTTCTCCTTCAGCAATTGTTACGGCTTCACCAAAGTCGGGAGCATCGAGATTTGTAATTCCAATTTCTTCGGGAGAACCAAAGTGTATCGGTGTACCATGTGCTTTAGAAAAACGGCTGGTAATTTGTACCGCACGAATCACGTCTGATGGAGATAAAGGACGCATTGACACAACCATTGGAGCAGAAAAATCTCCTGCTGTTTTACAAGCAATATTCGTTTTGTACATCGGCACATTTTTACCTTCTTGGAGGTGTCTCACAGGAATACCCGCATCCATCAACGCTGCTTCAAAGGAAAAGGAACAACCAACCAAAAAACCCACAAAATCATCTTGCCAAATATGGGAAATATCGGCTACTTCCTCTTGCAATTCTCCATGACGAAATATATGGTATCGTGGTAAGTCAGTTCTCAAATCGGCACCACTGGCAACTATTTCCGGTTCGGGATTTCCAACTTCGGTAACATCCAACAAAGGACAAGGTTTCGGGTTGCGGGTACAAAAAACAAGAAAGTCAAATGCCATTTTTTTTGGCAAAATTACTAAATTTGCTTGTAGAAATCCAGATGCAATTCCAGGAGTTGGAAAGTGAAATGTTCCCTGACGACATTGATAGCGAACTTCTGCGGGAGATAAGTCCATAATTGATCAATTGTTGTAGATTTAATTGTCACGGGTAAATTAAGTTTTAAAATACCAAGTTACCCTACAACCAATCTATTGCTTATTTCGGTATCGATTGTCTGTGTCTCTTGAATCAATATAGATTTATTTCAAGCTGTTGTTAAGCCCAATGATTTACCTATTCTCTATTCAACCCTTCTTAAAACTGCTAGTTTATCAGTAAAAGTACGGCTTCAGCCCAAGCTCATCCAAAAATATCTTCAAAAAACTTTATCATAATTTGATAATTTGCATCAAGTATTGCTGCCAGTTTGGCATTATTAGTTGAGGATTTGTTCTTAGAGTAAACATAATACCCTTTTTACTCATACTCTAGTTTATTTTAAAATACAGTAGTAGACTCCCCCTACTAAAATAAGCAAAACTCCCTATGAAATATAACTGTTTTTACAATTGTTTTTCTCGCTTCTAAACTAAACATCAAAATATGATTTGCTATTGAATTTGCTATGAAATATTAAAGAAGTGTCTTTTAAATAAATAATCAGGTAAGCTTGTATTTTAAGAACATCTCAAACTTGACGATAAATATTAATACTAAAGAAAGTAATTTTAACCCTTCTCCTGCTGACATCTGACTTTCTAAGTAAGTAGGCACAAACAGTTAGTTATCCTTGTGTAATATAATTTATCCTAAACTCAAACTTTACACCTAATCTATCCAAACCTATTCCCTACTGTCTTAGAACAACGACATTTTTTAACGCTGATCTACTTTATAAAATAAAGGCAATAAAGGCAAACTTAATTTTAATTACTGAGAACTGATGCTTAAAATCCAATCTTCTAAAATATTGGCGAGTTCATTGGACTATAAAGGAGTTTATCCTTGTCCAGTTTGTCGAGTCGGAAAAGTTCAAAATATGCCTTTAATGGAGGCAATGTCTTGTGATTTTTGTCATCAAATTTTTACCGTCAACTTAGAACAACAACAGTTGAAAATGCCTTCGCGGGAACCTCCCTTAATTTGGCGATGGAATGGGTTTTATTGGACAGAATCCCATTTAGAAGGAGTTCAATTTGGCTGGGGTTATATATTGGCAACACTTGCTTTCGTATTACTTCCCACCAGCTTAATTGGATTAGTTGCCTATAATTTTCCTCCAGATCGAAATGCTCCTTTGTCCTGGGTTCCTTATATTTGGACATTACTCACATTTTTTGCTCATTTAACAATTATCATTTGGTTATTTATCGAAGTTTATCAAATTCCGATTAAAGCATATTTTCGAGCTTTATATCAGCGTTTGATTAATTAATAAATGAGGTTGAAAGATATTTTTTGAGCAACTCGGTATGTTTGAAATACTGAGTTGATTTATTTTAAATGTATACACAAATATTTAAGTGCAATTAATTACACAGGATTTGCATAAACGTGAATTCGATGAATGGTAAAGAAGTCGGGTTTTTATGATGATTGTTTGTTACAACCGAGATTTATCTTAAAAACCCGACTTCTAACCCCACGAATAAACGAAGTTTTACAGCTTCTTTATCATCTAAGCACTACTCTTTGATAGAAAAGTGGGGTTTCTAAAAGAAACCTGACTTTTGGGTGTATTAAGAATTAATTTCTAGGTAAATTTAAACAGTTGCGCTAATATTCTAATAATGTAAATCAATTGAATAGCGAGTTAATGGAGTCAGATTCACTACTCACAGAAGTAATCTTAACCTCACCACGTCAGTCTCTCGGCAATATCAAACTTGATTGGACACCACAACCTGGTAATTATCTTGACTTTAAAGGTAAAACCTACGCAGTATTGGAACGTCGTCATCGTTACGAGTTAAAGCAAGGACGTTACTGCTTACACAAGATTGCGATTTATGTACAATCAGCAACAAGACCAGTTGAAAAAACTTTAGTAAACGGACGTTGGGTAATTGGTAACGCTAACTGTAGTTATAACGCTCTTTCAGAAATTATCCGCTGTGCAGTTAATCCTGTAGGACCTTGTAAAGACTGTAAATATTACGAACAAAAGGTTAAAGGTTAGAGGTCTGCATGTCAACTATCAACTGTCAACTGTCAACTGTCAACTGTTAACTAACATTTCCCCCACAATTAAACGACTACCATTGACAAAATCCCATCCCGATTGAGGACGTTTACCAGCTAACTGTACCTCTTGTAATAACAATAAACCCTCTCCCGTCTGTACAATTGCTCCTACACCTTTGACAATGCTGACAATTTCTCCAGGATTACCAGAAAGACTTGACAAATCTGGTAATTTATTTTTTAATTTTTGAAATATATCTGGTAATTGATTCCAATAATCTGAACCAAGTGGAACGGTAGCTGTAATTTTGAGGGTTTGATTGCGAAATGTTGTCACGCAGTTGGGGTAGAAGGCTCTAATTTTGTTGTGTAACTCTATGGCACTCTTTGACCAATCTAAACGATAATCTTCTTTTTTAATTAAAGGAGCATAAGTTGCGCGAGTTTCATCTTGGGGAATAGATTTAATTTCCTGGTTTTGCAATTTTATCAGTGTTTCTACTAGTAAATCTGCACCCATTGATGCTAGTTTTTCCGCCAACTCCTGAGAATTATCAAGTAATGCAATGGCTGTCTTAGCCTCTAATAGCGCTGCTCCGGTATCCATGCCCGCATCCATTAACATAGTTGTTATTCCTGTTTCTGTAGCTCCATTGTGCAAGCACCATTGAATCGGTGCTGCACCGCGATACTCTGGTAAAATTGAGCCATGCACATTGACACAACCGAGCTTGGGTATATCTAGAATCTCTTGAGAAAGAATTTGTCCGTAAGCAACCACAACAAATACGTCTGCTTCTATTTCCTTTAATTTAATTAAGGTCGCAACATCTTTTTTAATACGTTGGGGTTGCCATACAGTTAAATTATGTGCTAAAGCAACACTTTTTACAGGAGAATGTGTGAGTTTATTACCACGTCCCCGACATTTATCCGGTTGGGTGACAATTCCAAGCACTTCAAAATCTGAATGATTGAGCAATTTTTCTAAGGTAGGAACGGCAAATTGGGGAGTACCGAAAAATACGACTTTCATAAAAAGAATACCTAGTAACTCAACTTTTAACACTAGCATCACTGACCAACTACGTCGTTAGGATCTATACTGCTTTATCAATAACAATAAGCCTAAAGATAGAGTGCAATTAGTGAATATATAGGGTATCGTGGTTTTGGTAGCTTTTAAAGTTAAAAATTAAAATAAAAATTAACCTAAAGAAAATCAATATTTTAATTTATTGTTATTATTCAAATATATTATATATCTAGTGAAAGCCAAATATTTTAAATAGGCTTTCTGACTAAACTAAGTATTTTTATGGTTGCAATTGAAATTTACATATGCTCAATTGGTTAAAAGTCCGAAATAGCATTTTTAATCAGGCTTTTAATTGCTTCTACTGTTTTTTCTAATTTTTTCTGATATTTCATATCATGCCCGGAATTGCGATCGGGAATGTTGAAGTAGAAATTGAACAGGTAGGATTTGTGAGAATTTTAATTCCCACATCTATGTGAATCATCGGGGTTAAATTAAGTTTCGTAAGTTATGTAAGTTATGTAAGTTATGTAAGTTTTGTGTAGTTTTAATTATTTACTAGTTGGTGTATTGACGCGGATTTATTTTTGAGCCAATATTTGGTTAAAATGACATTTTTTGGTTGTTTGTACTTATACAACACTCTGTTGTTGGAGTAACTTTATCCAAATCATGAATTATCTAAATTAATGTTTAGATAAATGAGTAAAAAAGAATACGCTATTTTTGCTAAACTATGCGAAATTATAGAAGAGCATCTCGCGAAATTGTTAGTTCCCTGTTATACATATAAAAGATAGCCTGCCCCATTGCCGTGAGGTATTGCTCTTCCTATAGCAACCGCCCTCTAGAGAATCAACCAAAAAATGCTGAAACATCTTTTACTGTCGGGATGGTTCCGCGTGCAACCATTCCTCAAGTACGTATTAGTCCTAATAGTGATTGCGCCTTTAGTAGGAGCATCAGGACATTCTAGCTCAGCAAGACAATCACAATTAACCAAAGTTGCCATCGAAAATCCAGAGTTGGAATCGTCGGTGTTAATGGAGGTTCCGATTGCTAGCGAATACAAATTATCGCAACCAGAAGCTGTCAAAACTTTGACACCGGAAGTCGATTCGGAGACAGTAAGAATGGCTGCGGTCATCCAGCCAAAAATAATACATCCGAATACAGTAGAGTTAGAGTCTTTGACTGTAGAGACTTTAACTGGAGAAGAAGAAGCAGCATCTTCTAATAATTCTTCTTCTTTTGAACGAGATCCATTCACAGAAGTTGAGCTTGCACCACCTGCTGTTAGTTCTCCAGTAGTACCAGGAAAACTTTCTCGTAGTGAAATGAAGTTAGCACAGCGTTTAAAAGCTGTAAAACTCAATCTTCAGAGGATAATTCACTTAAAGCTAGTAAAGTCATAGCTTTGAGAAGAAATTTGATTCCTCAGCCTACGGATGCACCTGTCAGTGAAGAGCCACAGGAATCAGAACTATCCCAAGAAGATCCAATCGGAAGCCCTCATCCAATACCTTGGAAATGGATTACAGCTACTCAAGAATCGGTAAGTACTACTACTGGTTCGGGAGTACGTTACTACCGTAGCTTACCCGTAATTTCTCCAGATGGTCGTTATTCTATTTACAGTCGTGTAAGTTTGGAAGTTAAACCACAAATGCACGAAAGCCGTGTCAGTAGCGTCTTATTTGTGGAAGACAGACGAACTAATCAGTTGAAGGTTGTATCATCTACTTCTGCTTTAGTAGATCCTTTACTTGAAGGAAAGAAAATGCAGAGCGAAGGAAAAGCTTATTTTCCGGGAAAAATTGGTGTATTGGTTCCTGTTGGTTGGTCGGAAAATGGTGAACGTTTCTTAGCACGCAAATTTGAAGGTTTATTCAATACTGCTCACGCTACAGACGAAGCACTAATTTGGAACCGCCAGAAGAATCAAGCTAATACAGTTGTTCCTTCTCAAAAGAATCATCAGTATGACATTGCTATTTTATTAGGTTGGAGTAAAAATACTCCTGATAATGTGGTATTCCAAGCTGGTGAAATGGGTCAAGAAACCTGGCCTACAATTACAGTTGCTAATGATGGTAAAACAGTTTCAACACAAGAGTTAGACCAACCTACCAATTTTGGTAGAAAGGCTACTGATGTTTGGGCTGGACCACAAGTTGCTTATCAATAAGTAAATAATACCATTTTGGACTTTAGATTTTAGATTTTAGATTTTGGATTCTAAAAATCTCCTAGATCAACTTGGAAAGATTCCATCTGTCCCAATCCTGGTTCAAATTGGTATCAGCTTGAGAATAATTAATGTAATCCCGTTTTAATTCAAGTTAAAATGGGATTTTTCATTGGTTTTAGCTGAAGCAAAAAGATTGGTTGCAAATATAAATGATATGGACCGGAGGTGCTGCTGTGCGATGAACCCACCGGAGCGCTTGACTTTCAGACGGGTCCACGTTAGAGAAGTTGAAAGAAGTCCGTCCCGTAGATGTAAAAGTTGCACAAGCAGAGGTAGAAAAAGCCACAGTTCTCATTAACCGTGTCAAAGCTGAGTTAGAAGACTTCTACGTTCGTTCTCCCGTAGCTGGACAAATCTTAAAAATTAATACCCGTGTTGGCGAACAAGTTAACACCAGTCAAGGAATTGTCGAATTAGGACGGACTGACTAACTTGCAGGTTCGGGTTACTGTGAATCTGCAATGATTTGGGATTAAAGTAAATTCCATGAAAAAATCGGCGTTGTAAGTACTTACGCAAAATTATTTATATAATTACTCGTGAGTTATATAAGGCTCCCCTCTTCCCTTTTCCCTCTTCACGGACTAAACGAAATGTTTAATTTATTTTGCACGAGTACTTATCCGTAAGGTGCTGTGTTCTCCTTGTGGCATTGATTTTTGGTAGATTTTACCGTCAATATACTCGCTTGCTGGCTCGGTTTCGGGTAGTTCTAAAAATTCTTCTAAATTAAGATTTGAGGACAATTGAGGTGATAATGTCATTTCTTTATTACTTTATCCCTATGATGATTTTATTATAAATTTGTCCCGTCCGAGATGAAAGCAGAAGCAATATTTACCATCCACCCCGTATAAAATACTTTAATGCCAATTAACTTGATATCATATGTACTTGTCTGTATAAACGCGAGTCAATGGCAAAACTCACCCTTCCCAAGCTGGAACGTCACCTTTTTGCGGCTGCGGATATTTTACGCGGTAAAATGGATGCTTCGGAATTCAAGGAATTTATTTTGGGATGCTGTTCCTCAAGCGAGCTGCTGATGTGTTCGATGTGCGCTATCAGCAGATTGTTAAGGATTTTATCAGTAAGGGTTTGAGTGAAGCAGATGCAAAGGAAAAAGCTAACAACCCCAATCGCTACACTGCTACGGATTCGGAAGCTTACACTTTATTCGTACCGATCCAATCGAGATGGTCGGTAATTCGCGATACTTTTCACGATAAAATTGCCAACAAGCTGAATATCGCGCTGCAAAGTCTGGCAAATGCCAATCAAGAAGTATTGCAGGATGTATTTGAGCATATTGATTTTAACCGGCAGGTGGGTGGTAAAAGTACTTTAAATGACCAGCAGCTACGTAAACTTATTGACCATTTTAACGAGCAACCGCTACGCAACGAAGATTTAGAATTTCCCGATTTATTAGGGGCTGCATACGAGTATTTAATTTACTATTTCGCGGATTCTGCGGGTAAGAAAGGCGGTGAATTTTATACTCCCCGTGCGGTGGTTAAATTAATGGTGCGAATTGCTAACCCTACTGAAGGTATGGAAATATATGACCCCTGCGTCGGTTCCGGTGGTATGTTGATTTTGTCGAAGCAGCATATTGAAGAACATGGTGGAAATACTCGCAACTTTCAGCTTTACGGTCAAGATAATAACGGGGGTGTTTGGGCAATTTGCAAGATGAATTTGTTATTGCACGGTATTCCCAATGCTCGGATTGAAAACGATGATACCTTGATGGTGCCGATCAAAGACGGGGGTAAGTTAAAATATTATGACCGAGTTTTGAGCAATCCACCGTTTTCGCAAAATTACAGTCGGGGTAATAATAGTAACCCGATGGAATTCCCCGATCGCTTTCGGCAATATTGTCCGACATCGGGGAAGAAAGCCGATTTAATGTTTGCCCAGCATATGCTCGCGGTGTTAAAACAAGATGGTATTATGGCGACAGTAATGCCCCACGGTGTTTTGTTTCGCGGAGGGGAAGAGAAGAATATCCGAGCCTTATTTATTGAAGAAGACAATTTAGAAGCGGTGATTGGTTTACCACCACAGTTATTTTACGGTACTGGAATCCCGGCTTGTATTTTGGTGATGCGTCCGAAAGCTGCGAAAGCTTCATCAACTCAAGGTAAAGTATTATTTATTAACGCCGATGCCGAATTTCAATCTGGACGCGCTCAAAATCATCTACGTCCGGAGCATATCGAAAAAATAGTTTCTGCCTATCAAGAGTTTACAACGAATGGGGATTATGCGGGAATTCCCAATTATGCCACTGTGGTGACAAAAGCAGAATTAGCTGAGAATGATTACAACTGCAATATTCGCCGTTACGCAGATAATACCCCACCACCAGAACCCCAAGATGTGAGAGCGCATCTTTTGGGTGGAATTCCTAAGTCGGAAGTGGAAGCGAAGCGGGAGTTGTTTGATGCTCACGGGTTCGATCCGATGAGTTTGTTGCAACCAAGGAAGTAGTATGATGTGTTTTGGAATAATGGTCAAGGTGACTATGAGAAAATAAACAAGTCGTTCAAAATTTTATATTTTATGACTACAGCAGAACTATTACTAACTCTTAAGGATTTGTCTCGGACAGAAAAATTGAAAATAATGCAATTTCTAATTGCGGAATTGGCGAAAGAAGAAGAGCCAACGCTACAAGCTGGAGCTACTTACTCGATTTTATCACCTCTCAATTCCCATGAAGCAGCACATAAACTCGGTCAACTTCTAGAATCCGATCAAACGTCGCAAAATGCATAACGCTCAACGATTCAATTTTGTGGAAGGGTATCAAATGTCATTGCGAGCAAAGCGAAGCAATCGCAAAATTTAGGTTTGAACACAAAATCTGGGGATTGCGACGTTCCACTCGCAATGACAAATGGGGAGATAGGATTTAAAAGTAAAAATATGGAAGAAGAATATTTAGATTTTCAATCAAATTTAACGGAACGCTCTGGGATAAAGCAATTTATCGAAGCTGATGCTGGAGTACAACAGCAAGAAGAAAAGTTACGACAAGCTACTTTAAGTTGGTGGGAGCAACATCAACAGCATTTAATTAATTTACCTCAAACTAAGCAGTTGATGGAGTTGCGAAAGGAGTTTTTACAGACTTTTGAAGCGGTGGTACGTCCCATCGGTTTGTTAGATCGGTTTAAGACGATGGGGGTAATTGTCAGTTGGTGGGAGGATGCTTATGAAGTTTCTGCGGATTTGAAACGGTTGGCAAATTTGGGTTTCAAGGGTTTGATTGATTCCTGGGTGGATACGATTCGCGATGCTTTGGAAGATACGGAACCGCAGAAATCGGGTAGCAAGTTCGATCCTTTAAATCATAAAATTGTCCCGGCTTTGGTTCCTGATTATTTACAAGATTTATCAGATACTGAAGCCGAAATTGCGACTTTGGAACAGGAAAAGGAAGCTTTTGAACAAGGAGAGGAAGGGGAAGAAGATGGGGAAGCGGTGGATATTGTCAAGCAGTTGGGAGATCAACTTAAGGAATTGAAATATAGCATCAAGGAACCCCAAAAACGACTTAAGGAATTATTGGGAAGCGCACGTAAAAAAGGCTCAATTGCTTATCATCAAAACCAGGGAGACGATACAACCGAGTTAGAGCAACAATTAGCAAACGTGCAATCAAAGGTAGTACCGATAGAAAAACAAATTGCAGAAATTGAGCAGAAATTGCAACCTTATGGGGAAATTGTCGAAAATTTGAAAGAAGTACGGAAGCGGTTGCGGGAGTTAAAAGCCGCTTTGGTGGAAGAATTGGAAGCAGCAAGTAAGGATTTGAGTGAAGGGGAAGCGCAAGTTTTAGTTTTGGATTTGTTTGAAGCGGATTTATTAACGCAGTTGCAAAGGTATGTGATAGAACACCGTCAATGGTGATTGCTGCAGTTGAAAATTGGTGGGATAAATATCAGGTGACTTTGGGAGAAATTGAGAAGGAGGAAGAGGAAGTTAATCGGGAGTTGGGGGAGATGTTGAAGGGGTTGGGGTATGAGTTCTAGTCGTCATCAAGAATATTTAGATGACTTACCAGTCGATTGGGAAAAAGTGCCAATTGATTCATTGGGTACTATTTATTCTGGTGGAACTCCCAGACGAGATCAACCTTCGTTTTGGAGTGGTAAGATTGCATGGGTAACACCTGGTGAATTAACTAGCCTTAATAATAAGTATCTTACTAAAACACGAGAATTCATTAGTGAGCTTGGATTGACTTCAAGTTCTGCTCAAATGCTACCTTCTGGTTCACTATTAGTAACAACTAGAGCCACAATAGGTTTAGTTGTTATATCGAAAATCCCTGTATGTACAAATCAAGGATTTAAAAATATTGTTCCAAATAAATTAACAAATTCAAATTTTTACTATTACTTGCTTAAATACATAGTTTCAGAAATGTCTAGGCTCGCAATGGGTAGTACATTTGATGAAATTTCTAGACGAGATTTCTCCACGATTATTGTACCTAGACCTGAATTTCAAGAACAGCAAAAAATAGCCGAAATACTCGACACGGTTGATAAGGCGATCGCACTTACTCAAACCCACATCAGCAAACTCAAACTCGCAAAAGCCGGATTGCTCCACGACTTGCTCACAAAGGGTATTGACGAGCATGGTGAATTGAGAAACCCCACACGCAACCCGCAGCAATTTAAAGATTCATCTCTGGGGAGAATTCCGAAGGATTGGGATGTTGTGAACCTTGAATCGTTGTGTGAGCGGATTACAGATGGTTCTCATCAGTCAGTAACAACCTCTGATACTGGTATACCGTTTTTATATGTATCTTGTGTAAGAGACGGTCAAATTCTTTGGGAACAAGCGGCAAAAATTTCTGACCTTCTTTATACACAAATATCTAAAGGAAGAGAGCCAAAAAGCTGGCTTAATATTATATACTGCGGTTGGTTCCTACGGTCATGCTGCTCTAGTTAGAGACAATAGAAAATTTAGTTTTCAGCGTCACATCGCATATGTTCTTCCTAATCCAGAAAATTTTTTCTGGATATCTTTGTTTATGGTTAAATAGTCCCAAATGTAAAAATCATGCAGATAAAGTAGCTCTTGGGAATGCTCAAAAAACAGTAACACTTGGTGCGCTTGGTGCTTTTCCCGTTGCATTTCCTCGGAATTTAGAAGAACAAAAGAATATACTGGAATATTTTGATGGTTATGAGAAACAAATTATAAATAAACAAACCCAATTAGAAAAACTCAAATTATTAAAACTCGGCTTAATGTCAGACCTACTTACGGGAAAAGTGCGGGTCAAAATCTAAGAGGATGTTTTAAAAGTCTAATTTAATACTTTACCTGGCGACTATAAGTCGCGGCTACACAGACAAAACCCGCCTGCGCGGGTTATAAACTAACTAGTCCACGCAGGTGGACTTTTGTTTTTGTAGTAGCGGTTTAAACCGCGGATACTTTTAAACATCCTCTAATAAACAAAGGAGAAAAAAATGGCTTCGGGACCGGAATACACATACACAGAATTACCAACAATCGCACAACTGCAAAAAATGCAGCAACTTCCCGGTAACTTAAACTGGGAACACATCGAAGCCAACCATTTAGCAACAACCCCGGAAGAACGCAACAATTACCAAGAAGTCCTTTTACTCCCCCGACTCCAGCGCAAACTTAGAGAAATCAACCTCGACGACAGCGGAAACCTCTGGTTAGATGAACGTCGCATAACTCAAGCCATCAACCAACTGCAACGTCTGGGAACTGGTAAACTGATGGAGAAAAACGAATTTGCCACAAATCTCTTACTTTCCGGGGTAAAAGTTGATGGAATCACAAACCAACAAATCACCATCAACTTGATCGACTTCGACCACCCCGAACGCAACGATTACTTAGCTATTAGTCAATTTCGCGTAGATAAACCCGGTGCAACCAGTCCCAAAGATTCCAGTCGTCCGGATATCGTCCTCTTCGTCAACGGTATCCCCGTGGTAGTCATCGAATGCAAAGCTCCCGGTGCAAATATGCTCAAGTCGGGAATACAAGATTTACTTAAATACTCAAATCAACGCAACTCCCCGATACCAGAAGGCTGCGAACCGCTATTTTACTACAATCAATTAACGATTTCCTGCACATCCGGACGCGCTGTAGTCGGAACGGTGGGAAGTCAAGCCAAACATTATTTAGAATGGAAAGATACCACTCCCTTCAATCCCAATCGTATCGCGGATATTTTAGGTATTGAGAATCCGACGCTTCACCCAGAGGAATTAATCTTAGAAAATAATAATTCTTTAATTGGAGATAAATCGACAGACTTAATTGACTCTTCCAAACTCAACCGTCGGGAGCAACTAATCGCGGGAATGCTTCACCCTGCGAACTTACTCAACATTATCCGCCATTACACCCTTTTTACCACCAAACAAAACCGTCGCGTCAAAATAGTCCCCCGTTACCAGCAATATCGGGCTGTGGAAAGCGCTATTAAACGCTTGCAAAACGGTCAAACCAAAGCTGAACACGGAACCGATGACCAAAGAGGCGGTATTATCTGGCACTACCAAGGTTCTGGGAAAAGCTTAGATATGGTGTTTATTCTCCGCAAACTGCGAACAATACCTAAATTACAGGCTTTCAAAGTTGTCGTTATTACCGACCGCACCGATTTACAAAAGCAACTTTCAGAAACCGCAACTCTTTCCGGACAAAGTTTGCAAATTGCCCAAAATATCAAAGATTTAGCCAAAAAACTCCGCGATACTGGACCTGGTATAATATTCGGAATGATTCAAAAGTTTCGGAAAATCGTCGATTCCGAAGAATGGACTGACTTAGAAGAATTAAACCCGAATTTAAACGATTCCCCAGACATCTTACTATTAATCGACGAAGCCCACCGTTCCCACAGCAACACCCTGCACCTTTATTTATCAGCTGCTTTACCCAACTGCGCTAAAATCGGCTTTACCGGAACTCCCATCATCTCCTCGAAGAAAAAGCAAACCAAAGAAATCTTTGCTCATGCCGAAAATCCCTACATTGATATCTACAGTATCCGCGATTCCCAAAAAGATGGCGTAACGGTTCCCATATTCTACGAAGGTTTAGAAACAATGGGAGCGGTACGAGGAGCAAATACTTTAGACCAACTTTTTGAAATCTTGTTTGCTGGATATTCCCCCGAACAACTAGCCCAAATCAAATCAAAATACGCCAAAAAAAGCGATGTTCTCAGAGCCAAGGAATTAATCAAAGCCAAGGCTAGACATATGTTACGGCATTACGTCACCCGCATCATGCCAGGGTTATTTAAAGCTCAACTAGCAGCTAGCGATCGCCAAGCCTGTGTAATGTACCAAGAATATCTTACCGCAGCCAAAACCGAACTTATTCAAGAACTAGAAGCCAAAGCTCCGATATTGCAAGAATTAGAAAAAAACTATGAATTAGCAACAGCACCAGCCGAATATCAGGACTTATTACAAGCTTATCCTTATTTAGAAACCATCAAACGCTTAGAATTCGCGGCAATAATTTCCGCAGACAGTAAAAAAGACCCCAAAAGTTGGAAATCTTGGACTGAAGAAAGCAACCATAATACCTACACAAATCGCTTTTGGAAAACCTTGGATGACGATGGTTTAGCTTTTTTAATCGTCCAAAATAAACTTCTGGTAGGCTTTGATGCACCATTAGAACAAGTATTATACGTAGACCGCAGCTTAAAAGAACACGACTTATTGCAGGCGATCGCCCGTACCAACCGCACCGCTACGGGTAAAGATTACGGCTTAATAGTAGACTACTACGGCATCGACATCGCCGCCGCCATGCAGGTATACGACGCTGAAGACGTAGAAGGAGCTTGGTTTGATGTCCGTGAAGAATTACCCAAATTACAAGCTGCTCATCGTCGCGTCATGGACTTTTGGCAGCAACGAGAATTTAGTATCTACGACGACTTAGAAACCTGCGTAAATGCACTTAACCACGACGAAAGTTCTAGAGCCGAATTTTATCAACTTTTACGGCAATTTCTCCAAGAAATGGATGCCTTTTTACCGCGTCCCCAAGCATTACCTTACCTCAAAGATGCCAAACAACTCGGACAACTAAAGAAAATTGTAGATGATATATTCCGCGACGAACGACCAGAAGACCCCAAACCCAAAGTACAAGCGCTGATAGACGAACATATCCAGTCCCAGGGAATTGACCTGAAAGTTGCCCCCGTCAACATCCTCGACTTTAACTTTGAACAACGAGTACAGCAACGTCATTCCACCCAAACCAAAGCCGCAGAGATGGAACACGCCATCCGTTACCATATCCGTACCCACCTCGACGACGACCCTGTGTATTATCGCAAACTCAGTGAAAAACTCGAACAAATCTTACAAAATCATCAATCAAACTGGGATTTAATCGCCGCAGAATTTCTTAACCTAGCGCAAAAAGTCCGCAGCGAACAAACCGACAGCGAAGAAAACCAAATTAATGTAAAAATACGACCCTTTTACAACGCTTTAATCGACGTATTAGAATCACCCACACCCGAACAACAAAATCAAATTCAAATTTTTAGCAGCGAAATAGTAGACTTTATCAACAGTCAAACCAATATTATCAACTTTTGGAACGACCTTGTAGTTAGAAAAGAACTCCGCAAGCAAATTTGGGTGAAATTAGAAGATTCAATGTTCTTCCCAGATAGTAAACTAGATGCGTTAGCAGACCAAATTACCCAATTAGCAGAACGACATGGTTGAACCTCACCCCGTCCTTACGGACACCCCTCTCCTTATTAAGGAGAAGGGAAAGAAGGAAAGAAGTTTCGACACCCCTATGCTTAGTAAAAGGAGAAGGGAAAGAAGTTTCGACACCCCTCTCCTTGACAAGGAGAGGGGAAGGGGGTGAGGTTAATTTCCGAAAACCACTATATATTACCAATTACCCATTCCCAATCGATGAAAACAATTAATTGCGGAGAACTTTCTTTTGAACTGCGAGAAAGCAACCGTCGTCGTACCGTCGAAATTACCATCGAACCCGACGGACAACTGATACTAGGCACACCTCCCAAAGTTCCCTTAGATAAACTTGAAAAAATTATCAATCAACGTCGCTTCTGGATTTATAGCAAGCTGCTGCAAAAAGAAACCATCAAACAGCCACCAAGCGAACCTCAAACCTACCTCCCCGGACAAGGTTTTTATTATCTCGGACGCAGCTACCGCTTAAAATTAGTAGACACCGCACAAATCCCCCTCAGACTTTACCAAGGAAGATTTGAACTATTGCGTCAACATCAACAACTTGGTAGAGAATTATTTATCAACTGGTATCGATCTCGCATTAAGCAGCATCTTGAATCAATCGCTCCACCAATAGCCAGCAGAATCGGAAAACAACCCAAATCCATCCAAATCCGCGAACTCGGTAATCGTTGGGGTTCATGCAATTCAAAACATGATATCTATTTTCATTGGCGCGTTGCAATGCTTCCTCATAAAATGATTGAATATGTAGTTATCCATGAAATGGTTCATCTAGTCCAACCACTACACAATCAAGACTTTTGGGATAAAGTAGAGCGAATTTTACCCGATTGGGAAGAGAGAAAAGAATGGCTCGCGAAAAATGGGGCTGTTTTTACGCTGTAATTGATTAATAAAGCACTGACCTATCTTTTTTTACCATAATTTAGTTAAACCTTTATACTGCTTAAGTTGTGGGGCGCTTGTCACCCCGTCAGGCGTGGTAGTTTGTTAAAGGTATTTATTGTAACCCAAAGTTTCAAACCAACCCCGCATTTGTTGAGCTAATGCGATTGCTTCACAAAAGCCTTTTGGGCTTAACGCCCTGCATTGATTTTCATCTTGCAAAGACGTTGTATACAACATCTCTACATTATTTTCGCGTAATGCTGGATAATTCTGCGCTGCCAAACGTGCTATTTCTGTACGAATACCTTCAAGAGTTGGCATTCTCTCAAGTTGTTCCTGAATACTAGAAATACTTGTATGTAATGACTATATTTATATTACCCGTGTGTAAATCTTAATAATACTTCTAAATCATTTATAAAAATCTGTAACCCCGGTTTTTTTGCAAAATCAGGTTTTTCTCAAATTTTTGTATCTTTATGTCAGTTTTAAGCCTAAAGAACTGCAAAATCTAGACTTATGGAAGATGGAAGACTTTTACTTATGCTGTATTAAGGGAGCTATTTTGAGAAAAGTTATTGATCAATTGTAAGAAATATACTAGATTAATCAAACAAATTGATAAATAATAGCAATAAATTAAAATATTATTTAATCACTAGCCTATTTTTATGAGGGAAGAATTAATTTCTGATGTCTGAAAGCTTTCACCAAGCTTGATTATATATTAAAATAATTTACCAAGTCTAGCATTTTTTCATCGCTGCTAATTGTAAATATTATGAATAACTTACTCTAAGCAAGTGAATAAACTGATATCTAATCTCTATACAAATCCATATGCAGACACTATCACCAACTAAACCCGTAATCGGTTTAATAATTGGATTTATAGTACTCGTCATCTGTCTTTTTATCAGTGTTTCCTATGGTGCTGCTGATATTTCTTGGCAAGGTGTCTATGATTCTCTAATATCTTTCGACGGTTCGAGAGAACATTTAATTATCCGTACTGTCAGATTACCGCGTTCCTTACTGGCAATGATAGTAGGAGCATCAATATCGACTGCGGGTGCGATTATGCAAGGTATAACTCGCAACTCGTTAGCTGACCCTGGAATACTGGGAATTAATGCAGGTGCAGCACTTGCGGTGGTGATGGCTATCTTTTTATTTGGTGCGTCGTCGCCGAGTTTTTATGTTTGGTGCGCTTTTGCAGGCGCGGGAATTACTGCGGTCAGTGTATATTTTTTAGCTTCATTAGGTCGTAGTGGGATTACTCCACTCAACTTAACTATTGCTGGTGCCGCGATTAGCGCTTTTCTAGCTTCCCTGACTACGGGAATATTAATTATCAGTCAAAGTACTTTGGAAGAAATTCGTTTTTGGTTAGCGGGTTCCTTAGCTGGTGCGGATACAAGTCTTATCCTGCAAATTCTGCCTTATGTCTGCATTGGAATGGTATTAACGTTAATTATTTCCAAACAAATCACAATTTTGAGTTTGGGAGAAGATATTGCTAAAGGCTTAGGACAACAAACCGCATGGGTGAAAATCGTTGCTGCTGTCTGTGTTTTGCTGTTAGATGGAAGTGCGATCGCAGTTGCTGGTGGGATTGGATTTATCGGTTTGGTGGTTCCTCATATTGTTCGGTTTTTCGTAGGGGTAGATTATCGTTGGATTTTGCCTTACAGCGCTTTATTTGGTGCCATATTGCTTTTAGGTTCCGATATCGCAGCTCGATTAATAATTAAACCGCAGGAAATTCCCGTCGGTATTATGACAGCTTTAGTAGGTGCGCCATTCTTCATTTATTTAGCTAAAACCAAGGTGAAAAAATGAAGACAAGTACAATAGTTTTTCGTTCTCGATTACTCCCGATTTCTTTTCGTCTCAAAAAGCGGGTTCCCATTGTCTTATTAATTTTAATTTTGATTACTTTGACGGCTATGGTGATGAATACTTCTTTTGGGGAATATCCAATTCCACCGCTTGCAGTTATTCAAACTGTTTTAGGAATAGATACGGGAAATACTGATTATGGGTTTGTCATCAACACCTTACGCTTACCCAGAACTCTTACAGCTTGTCTTGTGGGTATGGCTTTAGCGATTTCCGGTACGATAATGCAAGGTATAACTCGTAACCCCCTTGCCGACCCAGGAATTATTGGTATTAACGCGGGTGCGAGTTTAGCAGCGGTAAGTTTAATTATACTGTTACCAAATGTACCTGCGGGAGTGTTACCTGTAGCTGCTTTTGGTGGTGCAATAATCGCTTCATTATTAATCTATTTTCTAGCTTGGGATAGAGGTACACATCCGGTACGTTTAATTTTAATCGGTGTAGGAATTGCATCTGTTGCGAGTGCTTTTACTAATTTAATGGTGACATTTGGCGACATTTATAATGTCAGTCAAGCATTAGTATGGTTAGCAGGAAGCGTTTACGGACGCAGTTGGGAACAGCTTTTCTCATTACTACCTTGGTTGATTGTTTTTATCCCCTTAGCTTTAGCAAATGCACCGCAATTAAATGCTTTGAATTTAGGAGAAGAAACGGCAAAAGGATTGGGTAGTAAAGTTGAATGGCAGCGGAGTTTTTTATTATTAATTAGTGCGGCTTTATCTGGTGCAGCAGTAGCAACAGCAGGAACAATCGGGTTTGTCGGATTAATAGCACCTCATATAGCCCGTCAATTAGTAGGTAATATCCATGAAGGATTGATTCCCGTCGCAGCAATTACCGGAGCAATGATTGTAGTCATAGCTGACTTTTTAGGAAGGATTTTATTTGCTCCCATAGAAATTCCTTGTGGAATCGTTACCGCTGTAATTGGTGCGCCTTATTTTGTTTACTTATTAATTAGAACTAGGAGAAAATAAAATAAAACAGAAAACTAAAAATTACTCCTCTGTGTACCTCCGCGCAAACCTTCGCGTACCTTGGCGTTTAAAAACTCAAATCAATATCTAAATTATAAATGAAATTATCAACTAAAAATCTAACATTAGGTTACGACAATACGAAAATAATTCAAAATATCGATTTAAGCATACCTCAAGGCAAAATAACCGCTTTAGTTGGTGCCAATGGCTGCGGTAAATCTACATTATTGCGGGGTTTAGCAAGATTATTAAAACCCTCTCACGGAACTATTTATTTAGATTCTAGTGACGTATTTAAATTATCTACAAAAGCCGTTGCAAAAAAATTAGGAATTCTTTCTCAATCACCTGTAGCTCCTGAAGGTTTAACGGTAAAAGATTTAGTAGCCTGCGGACGTTATCCTTATCAAAATTGGTTGCAGCAATGGACAAAAGAAGATGAACGTTTTGTGGAGATAGCATTAGAAACTACTAGAATGAAAGAGTTTTCAGAAAGGGAATTAGATACTCTTTCTGGAGGACAAAAACAACGAGCTTGGATTGCAATGGCGTTAGCTCAAAATACTGATATTTTACTGTTAGATGAACCCACAACTTTTTTAGATTTAGCACATCAAATTGAGGTTTTAGATTTATTGTGGGAATTAAATCAAAACCAAGGCAGAACTTTAGTAATGGTGCTACACGATTTAAACCAAGCTTGTCGTTATGCTGATTATTTAGTAGCGGTTAATAAAGGGAATATTTATACTCAAGGTAAACCGGAAGATGTGATGAATGAAAAAATGGTTTTAGACGTGTTTGGATTGGAATGCAAAATTTTTCCAGATCCAGTTTCCGGGACTCCGATGTGTGTTCCAATTGGGAGAAAGGGAAGGTGATGAAAAAAGCCATTAGCCATGTAGTAAGTAATTAGCCGAACTTGATATAACGCCAAAAAAATCAGTCAGTTTGTTCATGGATAAAAATCTCATCAAACTTTCCTTGTGCTTCTACTCTACCTGCTTTCATGACAATAATCTGGTCAGCGCGACGCAAAACTGAACGCCGATGAGAAACAATAAGACAGGTTGGAGTCCAATTATTGTTATGCTGTTTTTCTTTACTATTAACAAATATTCGCGACCATAATGCCGATTCTGTTTGCACATCCAAAGCACTGGAAAGGTCATCAAATACTAGTAATTCCGGTTGACGCAAAAACATTCGCGCTGCTGCTACACGTTGTATTTGTCCCCCAGATAGCCGTACACCTTTAGAACCAACTAAAGTCTCTAAATTTTCATTCATTGTTGCCAAATCTTGTTCAAATACAGCCATATTTAAAGCGGTAGCAATGTCATTATCATCTTTAGACAAGCCCAATAAAATATTTTCTCGTAGAGTATAGCTAAACAACTGAGGAATTTGAGGAGTGTAAGCACTTCGAGGTGGAATAAAAAAACTACTGGGTTCTTCAACAATGCGTCCATTCCAATAAATACACCCGTTGTGCATAGGTAATAACCCTAACAACACTCTTAGCAATGTAGTTTTGCCTGAACTAATTTGACCAGTAATTACTGTCAAACTACCGCGCTGTATCTCAAAATTAATATTTGTAATTCCCTGTTTAGTTCCAGGATAATGGTAAGTCAAATCGCATATTTGTAATGATTGCAGGGTATCTCCGTCATTTTTTATTAACCTTTGCTCAAATAATTGCAAAGGTCTCTTGTCACCTTTATGATTATTAAAATTAAGTTGATTGTGAACTACCAATGTATCTGGTGATACACCCGAAAGTAAACTTGCCATCCGCTCAAAAGATACTTCTGCGTGCTTGTATTGTGCCATGTAACTGGCAAGAAAGGTAAAAAAGCTGGTTATAAATGACAAATTATACACAAACAAAGCAAAATCACCTACACTCAATTTATCAACATTACTCTGCATTAATTGAGAAGCAAGCAACAAAATTATCCCTGTCCCCAAACTCACCATATTTTGAAAACCAGAATTGAGGATTGCATTGAATAAGCTATCCTTAAGCATTGTCTGACGACGTTTCTCATTCAAAAGACGAAAATAATCCAGTACATTTTTTTCTGCTCCAGCCACCTTAATAGCTTGTACTGAACCAAATATCTCGCCTAAAATCCCTGTCACTTTTTCAGTAGCTTGGCGACTAGCTTGGCGGTACTGTTTAATTCGAGTTTCTGCTTTTTGAATAATCACTACCATTCCTACTAATGGTAGAAAAACAAACAGTGTAATTTGGACATTGATATTCAATAAAATCACTAGAGAAATAACAGCAAATATCCCTTGTCCTAAAACTTCTGATATTAATGCTACACCTTCTTCTATTTGTTCGGCATCATCACGAAAGTAGCTAATTATTTCTCCTTGAGATATAGTATTTTCAGCTTTTTGATTAGTAATCATTGGCTGCGCTGTGGGGTTTTCAAAAAGGCGGTCTAATAAATTATGTCGTAGTAATGACCGCATAATGAAACGGTGCTGAGTTTTGGTGATACGTCCGGCAAATATAACTGCAATATGTCCTAAATTTAGAGTCACTAATAACGCTATTAAAGTCTTAGGAATAAACCCAAATTCTCCTGTATCTGTCAAATGATTGAAGAATTCCCGGATGATTAACCCTGGTAAGGCAGGCAAGCCCATGATTAGAATCCAGAAGCAGGAGTCAATTATGTATAATTTAGGTTTATAGCAAATTAATTGCCATAATAATTTACCACTTCTGAGCTTTTTTGGTGAAATCATTATAATTTATAATTTGATTTATGAGAATTGCAGGTTGGAAATTGGGAATTGAGAACAAGGAATTGGCAATAAAAAGTTTACTAATTTTTTGAACTAGAAACCCTATATCAATAAAGTATTAATAGTATTAATTAAATTGGCAAAAAAATTGCAAAATCCAATCAAAATATTTCAATAAAAACTGGCTTAAATTAAATTTTAATTTTATCTTATTTTATTTTATTAAACTAATAACTCTGCTGAGTTGTTTTTTAATAACTGAGTAAAAAGTGAATCAGGGTTTTGAATTAATTCTTCTCTTTGTCCGTATTCAATAATTTGACCTTGTTCTAGAATTAAAATTTGATTTGCTCTTTGCACAGTTGACAAACGATGGGCAATAATAATACCAGTACGCTCAATTAATAACTTATCTACAGCCTTTTCAATCAGCTTTTCTGTAATGGGATCGAGGCGAGATGATGCTTCATCTAAAATTACTAAACCAGGATCTTTGAGAAACACACGACTAAATGCTAACAACTGGGCTTGTCCGGCAGATAATCCGCTACTATCTGGTCCCAAATTTGTATCTAACCCTTGGGGCAATGAGTGTAACCATGGTGATAATCCCAATATTTCTAAGGTTTTATAAATGCGTTCATCGCTGATATTTCGGTCAAAAAAGGTGAGATTGTTACGGACTGTGGTTTGAAAAAGTTGTACATCTTGAGTGACTAATCCCACAAATTTTGGTAAATCTGTTAAGGGAAGCTGGTTAATCGGTAAACCTCCCAAACAAATTGAACCTGATCGGGGATCGTACAACCTCAGTAATAATCTAGCTAGAGAAGACTTGCCGCTACCTGTGCGCCCTAGTAAACCCAATATATGACCCCGAGGTAAATTAAAAGATATATTTTGCAATACTAAATCCTCATTTTCTGCTCCCCGATCATTGTAGCTAAATGAGAGGTTCTCAAAAGTTACGGAAAAGGCTCCGTGGGGAAGTTGCTTTTCTCCTCCTTTTGTGATTTCGGGTTTAACTTGAAATAGAGCCTGAATACGGTAAATACTAGCTTCTGCTTGTTGGAGATCTTCAAATTGGTCGCGAATTTGCTCAATTGGTTCGCTCAGAAGGGTGGTGTAGTAGTACAGCAAATATACTGTCCCAATAGTAATGATATTTTTACTCCAAAGGTAAGCACCCAAACCTAAAGCGATCGCTATGCCTAAAGTAAAAATACCGTTAGTTGTACCCCAAAGAATTGTACTAGTAAAGCGTGCTTTATGAAAAACGGGCAACCAACGTTGTAAAATTTGCCCGAAACGATGCATGACATAATTTTTAGCCCCATTAGCTCGAATGTCTTCCATCCCAGCAATTTGTTCACCCACAAAACCAAAAAAATCTGCACTAATTTGGCGATAATTTCTCCAATGGGGAACAGCGATAGAACGCAGGCTAATTAAAGTAAATAATCCGATTAGGACAAACAATGCGATCGCCAAACCTGCTCGCCAATCTTCTGCAAACAGAACCACAATCACACCCAACATCAGCAAGAAATTGCCCAAGATGTGAATGGTAAATTTAGATAAAAATTGGGAAAGTGTTTGCACATCTCCGTCTACCCTTTCAAGTAATTCACCGGGTGTAGATAATTTATAAAAGGATAAATCTAGTGTCAAACAATGCTCAACTAAGTCAGCACGTAAAGCGTTAGTGGCTGTCCAAGCAACGTTTTCGCCGTAGTAAGTAGCAGCAATTGAAATGATTTGAGTCATTATTGCTACACCAATAAATAATAAGGCGGCGAGAAACAAGTTTTGTCCAGAATTACCAGCTACGGCTGTATCAATAAAATAGCGAAGAATTTGCGGGTTGATTATTTGTAGTCCGATGCTTGCCAAGAGCGTGAACGCAAACTTCGCAACCCGCCATTTTTGAGGTTTGAGATAATTTATGAGTAAGTTCTGGTATTGCTTTAGTCCGATTTTCATAAAGTTTTAGCTATTCTCAAGCTGTATTTTGGAGCCACTTATGAAAGAGATTTTTTAGTCCGGTACTGGTGGAATCCGCACAAGTAAGTTTGATTTGAGTTGTTCTGGCATTTTTGCAGGTAAAATATAACCGTTCTTACTTTCTCTATATAGTTTGCTGAATTGAAATAGGTCTAAAACAATATTTTGCACGGGTAAATTCACAAAATGATATGTGTATTTTCCTTGACAAGTGAAAGTAACACAACAAGGAGTATCGCACGTCCATAAACAACCGACTGCTTCGATATTAAGATTGCACGCTGAATTTTTTTGCGCTTCTAGCAATTTTAAAAGCAGTTGATTACCTTCAGCGCGATCGTCTGCTTCTTCATGTTCAAGAATTGCACTACAGGATTTACAAACAAATAAAGTATGAAGTTTCATGGTAGTGAAGCTTTTAAAAAACATCTAAGTGAATCATCAAACCCGGTGGAGAAATTAGGGTGTTTCGACAAGGTACTTAAACAAATCATCAATTACTGCATTAGCTGCAATCGGTCCGCTTCCTACCCAATAATTCCCAACTTCGTAAACCTTATTTTGCCGAACAGCTTTCAATGTTGACCAAAGCTTATCGCTCTTTAAAGATGAAAGTACATCTTTAATTTTAGAATCCCAGTTACCTACAATTACAAACACTACATCTGCATCTGCTTTATCAAATGCTTCTCTAGAGATAGAATACTGAATTGTATCACCAGTAAGTATTTTAGTTGCTTCTAAATCTAAATCCTGTGAAGGTGGACGGGATAAACCTGCATCTTCTAAAATAGTTCCGATGAATCCCGGCTTGGTGTAAAGAGTAATCGTCTCCGGATATAGTCTAATAACTGATACTTGGGTTTCACTTTTCGCACCAGAATTCATTTTCTGCTGGAAAATTTCTACCCGTTGGGAATAATCAGCCATTACCTGTTTGACTTGCTCAGATTTTCCTAAAACTTCTCCTACAAATGTAAAAATTTCTTTCCATTCCCCGCTATGATTGAACTCTACTAGAACCGTAGGTGCAATTTGAGATAGTTTGGGATAAGGCTGAGTACCAGACCAAGGGTCTGCAAGTCCAATAATCAAATCGGGCTTGAGTGCTAGCATTCTTTCCAAACTTATCGCCTCTGAGTCACCAAGGTCTACAATACCTTTTGTGGGTATATGTGGTGCAAAGTTATTAAGAGGTGCGCCCAATGGTTTTTCACCCAAGGCTATGACATCTTCCATCGTCATAACGTCTAGAACAACAATACGTTGTGGGTTATCTGGAACACAAGTTTCACCCATCGCGTGTTTGATGACACGGCAGTTCTGTGTGGAAGAACTATCAAGTTGATTTGAAGTAATAGTATTGCTGTTGCAGGCTGACACCATAAAAACTATTAAAATACCAGACACAAACAGCAATACTATTGCATGAATTCTTTTGTACATTTTATGCTAACTTTGGTTGCATTATCTATCCCTTGGGCTACAGTCCCGCCAGTGGTTGCAAACCCCTGTCTAACAGCTAAAGTCGTTTAAAAACGACTGAAAAGTTACCTGGTATTGCTTAACGCTTAATTACTGACCAATACACATGTGTTTGTTTGTAGTTGCGCTTCAGCGCATTATATTGGGAGCGGTGAAGCGCAACTACGAACTTTAAGCATGATGTTAAAAATCAATTGCAAACGACGCAGAAACAGCAAAAGGTTTTCCGGGATTAACCCCACCTCCTACAAAGTCATAATTCGCCGAACGGAAATAATCAATATCAAACAGGTTTTCAATATTCAATTGAGCACGCCAATTATCCCGTTTATAGAATAAAGCTGCATCGGTACGAAAATAGCTCGGAAGCGTGTAGGTATTATCTAAATCCCTTTGACGTTCCCCTACATAAAACAGCCCTAAGCCAAACCCCAATCCTGCAAGATTACCTTTTTGGATTTCGTAAGTTGTCCATAAACTAAATTGATTTTCCGGAACCTTAGCAAGACGATTTCCTTCAATATCGGGGTTGTCTTCACTCACAAATGCATCTAAGTAAGTATAGGCTGCTGTCATTTTCCAACCCGGTGAAATTTCCCCTCCCAGATTGAGTTCAAATCCGCGACTGGTTTGTTCTCCGGTTTGGATAGAAAAATTAGGATTATCGGGGTCAGTTCTACTTATATTTTGTTTGCGAATGTCAAAAGCTGCTAAAGTAAGGCTGAGTTTATCAGTTAAATCTGCCTTCGCACCTACTTCAAATTGCCTTCCCTTTTCTGGCTCGAATGGCTCATCATTGTTGCGTCTTGTGCCAAAGGATGGATTAAACGAGCGTGTATAGGATGCATAAAGTGACAGCGGTTGAATTGGTTGGTAAATAATGCCAAATCTGGGCGACCAAGCACTGTCGGTTTGCTCAAATTCTGTTCTTGGTTCGCCTAAATTTCTTTCAGTCCGAAATTGGTCGGCACTATCGTAACGAATACCTGCCAATACTTTTAAATTGGGCAATAAATCAATTTGGTCTTGCAGGTAAATACCTATCTGCGTTACTTTGTCATCTCGGAAAAAATCTGGAGCAATATCAAAAGGTGTTCGAGTATAAACTGGATTAAAGATATTAATAGATGGATAAGGCTCAGGGCTATCAAACTGAAAATTTGGAGCTTCAGTGTTACGACGATATTCAACTCCAGCTAATATTTTATGTTTAATTGAACCTGTATTGAACTTACCTGTCACATCTACATTTGTAAAGAAACGACTATAGGTGAATGGCACTAAAATCATTAACGCGATCGAGTTCTCCTGTTTCCTCGTCTAAACCATCACCAAAACCAAAATCAGCATAGAATCTAGTAGGTTCGTATTGTAAATATTGCAAAGCGTGTCTAACAGACCAATCTTCGTTGAATCGATGATTCAGCGTGTAGCCAATGTTGAATTGCTCTTGTTCAAACTGATTAAATGGTTCGCCAAAAAATCGTTCCCGAGGAACATCAACCACACCATCACTGGTTTCGGGAAGTCCTTCATCTATGGTTTCCCGCTCAGTGACATATTGACCATAAACGTTTAAGGAAGTATTTGGACTGATATCCCAGGTTACTGTTGGACTTATTGAAAAGTTATCGCCATCTACAAAGTCGCGGAAACTACCTTCATTTTCGTAGGCTACATTTAAGCGATACCGGACTGTTTTTGAATCATTCAAGGGACCAGATAAATCGATAGCCCCTCGATAGGTATCAAAACTTCCTACTGTAAAGGAGGTAGAAGCGAAAGGCTCAAATAAAGGTTTTTTAGAAACCAGGTTGATAACTCCACCGGGTTCTCCTTGACCAAATAGTACCGAAGCCGGACCTTTGAGTATCTCAACACTTTCGATATCGTTAGTAGTTAATACTCCCAAAGAACTGTAAGGAATACCATCGCGAAAAATACTATCTCTAACGTCAAAGCCTCTAATTTGGAAATTTTCTCCAAAAGTACTTGTTCCTCTGGCACCAGTAGAAGTCACACCACCTGCGGTTTCTAATGCTTCTCTAAGCTCTCTAACGTTGCGATCTTCTAATACTTGCTGCGGGATCACCTGAATCGACTGGGGAATATCCCGCAATGGTGTATCGGTTTTGGTCGCAGTCGAACTATTCGGAACCCGATACCCATCTCGTTCAGCCGTTACCACTAACTCAATTGGCTCATCCTCCTGAGATGGTTTCTGAGACGGAGTTTCACTAGCAGGTTTCTCTACTTCTGATGGAGTTTCTTCGGGTTTGGAGTCCGGTTTTTGTGCAGTCGAAGCAGCAGGTGCTAATCCAAAAATCAAACCTTGTCCGCTATCAAATAATTCCACCTTGGGTAATGCTGTTTCACCAGTTGCGGTTATTCTGACAGTATTTGCATCTAAATTAGTTACTGTAATTTCAGTAATTCCCTCTATAGGTTTTTCCGAACTAAATTTGAATGTATCCCCTGTGGCTTGCTGTAATTGAGCGTTGGTAATATCGGCAATAAAATTATTACCACTGCTGCGATTTACTACTTGTAACTCTCTTGCTTGGGATGTTTGTAAAATTACCTCCAAGCCTTTATCTGTAGGATTGGCTTTAACACCTGTGATTAGTACAACTTGTTGCTTCCCGCTTGTAGATTCTGGGGTTGGAGAATTTGTTGGTGTTTGTACCAACATCCGAGCGCTAGTAGAAGGAAATTTGATCTCACTGAGTTGGAGAATATTTTTACCTGCTTGATCTCGATTTGCCCTATCCACAGAACTTGCTGTTGACGGCTGGAAAATTCGGGGTTTTCGGGAATTGCGAACTAGTACGGGAGATTCGGTTCCTGCAACCTTCTTACCATTACTAGATTTTCCTACTTTATAGACAGAAGATTTACGAATTGCATCTTTTTGTACTTCCTCAGCTTTACTGGGAGTATCAATAAAAAAAAGAACCGCGCTTGTCAGTAGCAGACTTTGAAGCAATTTATCTAACTTCACCTATTCCCTCACATTACATTTAATCACACTGCTTGCTCTTGGTTTCACCGGAGGACGCAAAACGATTAGTGAAAATTATTAGCATCTAACTTTAAACTAGTTTAATAATATTATGGAGTTAGGCAAGATACAAGATAATTAATAATTTTTTTCAATAAATGGTCAAGTAATTATGAATTCTAAGCAGTTTTTCAGAAACAAAGTATTTATTTAACACATAACAATAAATTGTGGCGATAGTTAATTTACATCATCAGGAGGTATTTTATAAAACCTAAATAAGTTCTTTGATTGCGGAACTGCACCCAACAAGACTAAATAAATCCAGCCCCATTCATAATTTTTATTCTATATTCAGTTGGTCATTTTAAAATTCAAAATATTTCATCTGTCAAAAGATATATATTCTTATAGATAAGCAGTATTGAACAACTTCAATTAATCTATAATAATTCTTAACTATCTTGCTATTGCTAAAGCAAACTATTCTTGTTAAGGTAGTTAAGGTTAAAGACATATATTTTTAACAACACTTAGAACTTAGGCAACTAGCACATTTTGCTCGTAAGGTGTTGTGACGCTTTGCTTGTTTTCTAGCACAGCAATAAGCTTTAAGCTTTTCGTGTCACGCAGCAACCAGAATCTTGTGAAAATTGCGTAACTCCTGAATATTAAATCCGGTAAAAACAGATTTTCCCTACTTTTGCTGATGTTTGATATTCGCTGGTGCCTAGCTGAATTAACAATCAATGGTCAAGATTTTTATTTAGAGAGATTATATCTTTAAGTTAGCTTAGCTTGACGAACAGATTCTGGTTTGGCTGATAACTAACTAAGTATTTGCTGCTTATTTCCCTCTTCAAAGTGAAACAAAAGCGAGCTGTATATTGGGATGTATCTATCAAAAAAAATGAATCAACATTCTTCTGGCTCTAAAGAAGATGTTCGCAACTGCTCTACAGTTGTTGAACTACTCCGTCTAAGAAGTTCCAAGCAGCCAAATCGGAATGCTTTTACCTTTTTATTAGATGGTGAATCCGAAGAAGCAAGGCTAACCTATCAAGAGTTAGATAGGTTTGCGCGTCGAATCGCTACTCAGTTGCAAGCACAAGGTTTGACTGGAAGACGCGCTTTACTGCTTTATCCTGCGGGACTAGATTTTTTAACTGCTTTTTTCGGTTGCTTGTATGCGGGGGTTGTGGCTGTAACTGCATATCCTCCACGAAATAAGCGTAATGCACCACGAATCCAAGCGATTTGTACAGATGCCCAAGCAACCATAGCTCTGACGACAACAGAAATATTATCTACAGTACAGTCTTTAATGATGGAAAAGACTGACATCAAATCTTTGCAGTGGCTGACTACGGATAATCTTGTACGAGGAATAGAAGATAATTGGAAAGAAGCCTCTATTAATAAAGATACTTTAGCTTTTCTGCAATATACCTCTGGTTCCACGGGGAAACCAAAGGGTGTAATGATTAGTCATGGCAACTTACTTCATAATGCTCAGACAACTTACCAATTCATGGAGCATTCACCAGAAAGTAAGTTCGTGACATGGCTGCCAATGTACCATGATATGGGTCTAATTGGCGGTATATTGCAGCCTTTGTATGGGGGTTTTCCTTGCGTTATTATGCCTCCAACCTCGTTCCTTCAAAGTCCTTATCGTTGGTTACAGGCTATTTCTCAGTATAAAGGAACTACAAGTGGAGGACCGAATTTTGCCTATGATTTATGCGTGCAAAAAATCACTCTCGAGCAAAAAGCAACTCTTGATTTGAGTAGTTGGGATGTAGCATTTAATGGAGCCGAACCAGTTCGACACGATACCTTGGAGCGTTTTGCAGAGGCTTTTTCAGAGTGTGGCTTCCGTAAAGAGGCTTTTTACCCTTGTTACGGAATGGCTGAAACTACCCTGATGATTTCCGGTGTAAATAAGGCTACATCACCGATTGTAAAAGCAGTCCATAAATCTGCATTAGAATCTAATCGAGTTGTTGAAGCATCTGTCAACGATCAAGTTTACAATTTTGTTAGTTGTGGTCGAGTCATACCTGAGCAAAAAGTCGTAATCGCTCATCCAGAAACACTTAGAAGTTGTCAACCTGATGAAATCGGAGAAATTTGGGTATCGGGATTGAGCGTTGCGAGAGGTTATTGGAATCGTGAAGAAGAGACTCTTGAGACATTCCACGCTTATCTATCAGATACTAAAGAAGGACCATTTCTGCGGACTGGGGATTTAGGTTTTTTACAGGATGGGGAACTGTTCGTTACAGGTAGAGCCAAAGATTTAATTATTATTCGCGGTCGCAATTTGTATCCACAGGATATAGAATTAACCGCAGAATGCAGTCATTCTTCCTTACGTTCCGGTGCTAGTGCAGCTTTTACAATTTTAGTTAACAACGAAGAAAAATTAGTAGTTGTACAAGAATTAGAGTTTCGCGCCAAGCCCAATTTAGAAGAAGTAGCGAATGCAATTCGTAAAGCGATTAGTGAAGAACATCAAGTACAAGTTTATGCAGTTGTTTTAATTAAACCAGGTAGTATACCCAAAACTTCCAGTGGTAAGATTCAACGACGTGCGACTCGCGCTCAGTTTGAGAATGGTACCTTGTCTGTAATTGAAAGCAATATTCTCAAAATTAGTGATTTTGCTCCTGAAGAAACTCGATTACAGCGTGATCAACTTTTAGCGCTTTCTCCAAAAGAATCTCAAACAGTTTTAGAAAGATATCTGATAGAACAGGAAGCGAGAGTTTTGGCAATCGCACCGGATGAGATTGATCCCGAAGAGCCATTGACTACTCTTGGACTTGATTCTCTAAAAGTATTTGAGTTGAAAAACCGGGTTGAGGTTGACTTACAAGTATCCGTATCTGTCGCAGACTTTTTTGAAGGAATGAGTACGCGATCTTTGGCAACAAAGACACTGGCTCAAATAACGGCAGATCAAATCCCATTGCTATCCCTTAACCAACAAAGACAAAATATACATACATCTGATCATCCTCTTTCTTTTGCACAGCAAGGATTGTGGTTTATACACGAATTAAATCCTTATAATCCTGCATATAACATTCCTATAGTTATTGATTTTAAAGGCGACCTAGACTTATCAATTTTACAAAAATGTGTTGATGAAATTGTCAGACGACACGAAGTATTGCGTACAAGCTTTACATTAATAGATGGACAACCCGTTCAAGTTATCAATCGAGATGCAGCTTTAACATTAACGTTTGAAGACTTGCGATCGCGATCGCTTTGCCAACGCAATAGCACCGCAGAAATTTTAACTACAGAGTTTGCACGGCAGCCTTTTGACTTATCTGCTGCATCGCTTTTACGCGGTAAAGTTTTGCAAATAAGTGAGAAAGATTTTCATTTAATTATCGTATTGCATCATATAATTGCAGATGGTTGGTCTATTGGCATTTTTATCAAAGAACTAGTTGGGCTATATGAAGCATACTCTCAAGGCAAACTCCCACAACTTCCGGAATTACCTATCCAGTATAAAGATTTTGCTAATTGGCAACGAAAATGGATTGATTGCCAACGCACTCAAAAATTGTTAACTTACTGGAAACAAAAATTGCAGGGTCAACTCCCAGTATTGAATTTACCAACTGACCGTCCGCGATCGCCAGTGCAAACTTTTAAAGGTGCAAAAGCTAAATTAGTTCTTCCCCAAAACCTAAAAGTAGAACTGAAGAATTTAAGCCATCAGCTGGGAGTGACTTTATTTATGTCTTTGCTGAGTGCCTTCAAAATCTTACTGTTCCGCTATACAAATCAGACTGATATTATTGTCGGTTCGCCAATTGCCAATCGTAACAGAGCAGAGATTGAATCATTAATAGGATTTTTTGTCAATGTTTTAGTATTGCGTACAGACTTATCTGGTAATCTTAGTTTTCAAGATTTATTAGCACGGGTAAAATCAACTGCATTAGAAGCTTACGTTCACCAAGACTTACCTTTTGAAAAATTAGTAGAGGAACTACAGCCAACTAGAGACCTCAGCTATAATCCGCTATTTCAGGTAATGTTCGTTCTCCAAAATGTACCCAAACCAAATTTGAATTTATCTAATGCATCGGTTAGTTATGAAGAAGGTGATAGCGGTACATCTAAGTTTGATTTGACATTGTTTATGGAGGATTCCGAGCAAGGGCTAGTTGCGACTTGCGAGT
>JAAUSO010000168.1 GCA_012033205.1 Richelia sp. SL_2_1
TGATTAATCCAGCATTTCATCATGCTCGCATTGCAACTTACTCTCAAGTTATGGTGGACTATACCCAAAAATGCTAACTACTTGGCAAGATGGGGAAATTCGAGATATCCACCACGATATGATGAATTTGACCTTGGCTATAGCTGCAAAACACTTTTCGGTAGTCAAGTAGATCGAGATATGGATACGATTGAGCGTGCAATCAAAATCACTCTTAAACAGTTTGATACTCACAGCACGAATTTGCTGTTGTTTCTACTTCCTGACTGGATACCAACACCGGATAATCTCCGCTTCCACAACGCAGTCAAGCAAATCGATACCATTATTTATCGCTTGATTCAAGAACATCGCGCATCCGGGCAAGAAACTGACGATTTACTCTCAATGCTGTTAAACTTGCAGGCTGAAGATGGAACTCGAATGAGCGATAAGCAAGTCCGAGATGAGGTGATGACATTTATTTTGGCAGGTCACGAGACAACAGCTTTGGTTTTATCTTGGGCATGGTATTTGTTAGCAAAACATCCAGAAGTGGAAGCTAAGTTAATCACAGAGTTGCAAACAGTGCTAGCAGGACGCACGCCCGATTTATCAGACCTGCGGCAACTTCGTTATACAGAATGGGTTATTCTGGAGACAATGCGACTTTACCCACCAGTTTGGGCAATACCTCGAACTGTCAAGAACGACTGTGAAATTGGCGGCTATCCTGTAAAAAAAGGACATGGATTATTAGCTTGTCAATGGATTGTTCACCGTGATTCGCGATGGTTTAGCGACCCAGATACTTTTAATCCTGAACGCTGGGACAATGACTTTGCTAAAAGTCTACCAACTTTTGCCTATTTTCCTTTTGGTGGTGGTTCCAGAATCTGCATTGGTAAAGCTTTTGCGATGATGGAAGCAAGTGTAGTGTTGGCAACTATTGCTCAAAACTATCGCTTTACCCTAGTTGACCAACAGTCTGTGGAGCCTTGGGCTTCTTTAACACTTCGTCCTCAACAACCGATTCGTGTTTGTTTGCACAAGCGATAGAGAATTTGCGAGATAACTACCGTGAAATTTATCGCTTCTTTAGATAAACTACCGATGGAACAGCAGAAAGTGTTGCCGAATGGTTACAAATTTGTCATCCAGAAGAATTAAAAGAAAGGATTGGACTAAGGCTGCGTGTCACAAGACTCGGATGGTGCGTGACACAGAAGAAGCTTATAATTACGTTCAAAATTTATTAAAGTGTCACACACCCTACAATAAGCCAGTTGCGTAAGTCCTAATACATTTAAGGATAAAATCAATGAATACAAAAGGAACTTTGATATTTTTCTGTGGGAAAATGGGTGCAGGTAAATCTATATTGTCCCGTCAAATATCTCAAGAATTAAATACAATTCTGTTATCTGAGGATGATTGGTTATCAACTCTTTACCCGGAAGAAATCAAGAATTTTGATGATTATTGAAATATGCAAATCGCCTCAAACCATTATTAAAAACCCATGTCAGAAGCATACTAAATTCTGGTATTTCCGTAGTTATGGATTTTCCAGCAAATACGAGAAATCAAAGAGCATGGTTCAAGGATATATTTTTAGGTGAGGGCATTCACCATCGATTAATCTACATTGATGTTGATGATAAAACTTGTATAGAACAAATAGCCCAGCGACGGGAAACTAATCCAGAAAGGGCGCTATTTGATACAGAAGAAGTTTTCCGTCATGTCACCAGTTTCTTTCAACCACCTTCTGCTGATGAGGGTTTCGCGATCGAATTTGTCAAACGCTGAGTTTTTTGAATCTTCCGCACTATACAGCTTGTAGTTGAGTATTTGAACTTATGTAATTGGAGAAAATCCAGCTGATTAAGATTCTTCGTCTAACTGACTGATTACATCAGCCAAATCTCTTGCTCCATGAAATATCCTGAGAATTTCAACAGTATTATCCTGAATTCGATAGAAAATTAAATAATCATTAAAATTTTTGATCCGCCATTGTCTAATTTCGCCCAACTTGGACACTACAAACTGCGTTATTTTTCCCATTCCAGGAGTTTTTAACAACTGTTGAAAAGTCACTTCCGCAGCACTTAAAAAATTTACAGCAACATCCGCGTTACCATTAACTAATATGTAATTTGCCAATTGTCGCAAATCTTGAGTTGCCCGATCCTTGATAATTAATCGATAGCTCATGCTTGGTTCGGATTTTCGATGTTATTCTCCCCTAAAACTGTCGAGCGTAGATTTTGCCAATATTCAGGTGTTACTTCCTCTCCTGGAGAATTAATACCTTCGAGCAAAAGAGCTTCCAATTTTGCTTGTGCTTTGCGTTTTTGGTCTTGCTGTACTAAATCTAAAAAATATTCACCAATACTGTTGTAAGCACCTGCCGTTATTTGTGCCTCAAGGTAAACGCGCACCTCATCGGGTATATCAATATTGATATTCATCGGGATTTGATTTTAGCGATCGCCTATTATTTTAACTTATTTGATTTCACGGAATCCAGCTACCCATAAAAATGAGTAAAGGACGCGATACTAACGCTTGAGTCGCTACGCGAACGCTTCCTAAAAAATCATCATCATTGATTTACTCCCATTCTCTAAATTCATCATTAGTATTATTAAGTAAAGATGTAAGTTGTTGACGACGACTTTCAAAGTTAGCTGCAATGAATATCAATATAATTCCAACTAATAAACCTATTACCCATTTCAGGAAGGGATAACGCAGAATAGATATTACTAAATGATAGAATCCTGTGACTAAAAATGTTGCAGTACCAATATATAAAAAGGCGCGTATTCTTAATGCTAATCCCGCAAATATCGCAACCAAACTCAATATTCCCGGTATTAAACCAGGTATTAAATAACTATTTTGATAAAATACAACTGCATATCCACAAATTATTCCACTACCTAGCATTCGTAGCCAGTGACGGAATGATTTATTTTGCGGTAATTTGAGTTGCGGATCGAATTGAGCGATATATAGTAAGGATAAGCCGATTGAGGAAATATACCATAAGCCATCATTAAATTTAAATCGCTAAATCCACGCCACAAAGTCCAATTAATTAATATTAAACTGATGTAGGTAAAGCGGAATTTTGACGTAATTTTGGCGATGAGAATATAGTAAAGGGCTACTAGTAATATAGAAATAGAATAGACTTCTATTCTGGTTTCCCACAACGATATTAATGGAATAATGTATGCAGCAATTTGCCAAGGTTTTTTAGACCATTTCCAACGTTGCCACGGTAAACTATAAAGTGAATAAGCAATTAAACAGGAAACTGCTGCTTGCCAAGGACGTATTTGTTCTAAGAAAACACGTATTATTGAAGTATCTGGTAAAAAATATCTTAAACAAGCAGCTTCTACTAAACCGATATAAACCCAAATTTCTGCTTGTGTAATGTTTCTTTGAACTGATTGTGGTGCTAATTCAGAACTATATCTTCCTTGAAATATTGCATAGCAAGTTAATAAAAATCCTGTTGCTAAAGCTAATATATTTGCTTCTATGGGACTATTAATTGCAGCTATTAATAAAACACTACCCAAAGCCCAATGAAAATGAGCAAACATTTTCAATTCTTGGCGACTCAGGTGTAGATAACTTGTTAACCAAAACGATAATAAGCGATAAATACAGGCAATAACCGCAGCTAAGGTAGCTAAAGCAATCCAACCATCACCAATAGCACCCCCAGACAGTTGCTGAAGTTGATATACCAAAAGTTCGTAAGCCGCAATTGATACACCAATAAGTCCTAAGTAAACCAGCGGTTTTAATTTTTGATTGCGTCTTCCCACACCAACGACAATCAAAGCCACACCTAGCGTAGATAAACCAGTCCAGCTATCAAAGGTATTCAACCGTAGCAACAAGCCGAAAAGAGCGTATAACAAAGGTAGAATATTCCAGCGAATGGGAATCGATAATTGCCGCTTTTTACACCACCATTCTCCAAGTAATTGCGTAATTAAACCCAAACAAATATTCGCAATCGCAACATATATAATTTCCTTGGTTTGAGTTGCCAATATTTCAACAACCAGCAATTCTACACACCAGGCAATACCGTAAAATGTCGAGTTTGTCGGTTGTTGCCAATGACGAAATGATAAAGCTACTAAAATAATCGCTGCGGAAGCTGCATAGGGTAAGATATCCGATTCACCAGAAACATAAACCCATGCCCCGTGTAAACTTAGTAATAATAACTCACAACCACACAGCGTAGTTGCCCAAAAGTCTGTAGCAACTGCATATATGTTTGCTAATTCGTTGCCGCGCTGCAATAATTTACGAATTATCCACAAAGCCAGAATAATCGCTGCCGACAACACAAACCATCCTGCAAAGGATAATAAACCTTTTTCCCATACCGCTACAAAAATCAAACTTAAAGCGAAACCTACCGTAATTACCGCAGCTAATTTGTTCTTCAAATATCTTGTATTAACAAACATCACCGCCGCACCCACTGCTAAACCGATTAATCTAGTTCCAGGTAACGGTAAAGTTAACAACTGAGCAAATATAACTGTTAAAGTGCTAATTATTTGATGATATTTTCTGTCCTCTCGATTACGACTACCAATAACAGTTAAAGTTACAGGTGTGACAAACCAACTCAAGCCCCAATTTGATTGATTTAGATAAATACCATTCCAAATTGATTCTACATTTGTCCATAACAGCAAATAACTCAAACCCGCAAGCACCAAACCGATATACCATGCACTACGTCGCACAATTCCCTCACCAACGCTGAATAACCATTCCCCAACCATCACCACCAAGCAAATAACTGCCCAAACCTGTTGTGAAATACTTGGGAAAAATAAATTTATCCAGGAAAAAAGAGTGAGTATTGCTGTAATGTGAGTCAGATAAATGAGGGGGAGAGTGGGGAGATGGGGAGATGGGGGAGAAATAGTGATAGAAGAAGATATTTGATTAAAGCGCCGATGGGTTACTATAGCGAGGGTGATGGTAGATAAAAGTAAGTTGAGGGAACGTAATGTCGGATTTCCCAAAGCAACAGCAGTTAATGTAAACCCTAAAATTAGCGTTAATAGTTCACCAAATCTTGCTAAATCAGGTTTACTTTTAATATAAAATCTATCCGTAAACACCACCATAAAAATGATGTAGGGAAACAATCCCACACTCAATAATGCCCAAGGATAATTTTGAGAATTGGTAAATTGAGTAGCAGTTGTAATAATTGAAGATTGAAATTCAGCAGGTAATACTCTCCAACCTAACCACATTGATTGCAAACCTACAACAAAGAAAGCTGCGAAATCGCTTTTTAAACTGTATAAATGCAAGCGATTATGGAAAAACCACAAACCTAAACCGCTAATCGCAATTGCTTGTAAAGGATTATTTTCAACAGTTACATACCAACCCAGGAATAATAAGATTCCGCCTATTGTTTGTGATGGAAAAATGTAAGAAGAAAAACCCTCCTTGTCTTCTTGCCTCCTTGTCTCCCCATCCTCTTCTCGTTGCCCTAACCAAGCTATTAACCATCCATAAATACCAATGGCTAAACCTAAATTTGTAACATTTACCCCAGCACCAAAAATTGCTCGCAGTAATACCACCATTGAGGCATAAATAATTACTGTAGCAGTGATATTTTTTCCCCAATTCCTTTCAGATAAATCTTTTTTTTCTACTTTCTGTTGTCGAGTACGAATTTGAAAAACGGTAATAATAGTTGTTCCGATAACAGCTAAATAAACTGCAATTAAGGGAAATCCTGTAAACTTCCAACCCCAATGCAGGTAACTCAATCCCAGAATATTTATTAAAGATAATTTACTAAATTGAACACTTCCAGTAAATATTGATTGCTTACAAAGTAATACAGTTATTCCTGTTAAAATAATTGACGCAATACCCACTAAAAGCAAGTTGATCGGATTCTGCCACAAACCAAAGCTATCCATTGCCCAAAAGTTAATTGGAATCAGCAGCATTGTCACAATATACAAAGCGCCACTTGTCAACCGTAAATTTGCTTGTTTACCAGTCCAAAAACCGAGTCCCCAAAAACCCAAGGTGTAAGCAAATAAAACCCCATATTGTAAAACAGGCGTAAATCTCTCCCACTGACTCGCAGCAAGCGCTCCAGAAGACACTACTACACTAAACATTCCCAAAAATAGCAGCCAACGGACACTCAATTCTGCCCGTAGCGATCGCCATATTGTACTAAAAAAACTGGGTGTAGCCTTTACCTTTTCCCCGGCTAACTCAGGTTGTGAAACAACTTTTTCAGTCTGGGTTTTAGGTACAGTTTCAGGCTCTAAAATCACCTGACAAACTAAATTTTCTCGGCATATTTGCTTAATTTGAGCATCAGAGATCAAATCCAAGCGCAACCATTCATCAAGCCCCTGCAATAAATGGGGATGTTCCCCAGGAAGCCTGACTTCAAATTTAAGCGAGCGGTTAGAATTGGATGGCATAATACAATGCACTCTAATAGTACAATAATTACATCATCCCTTAGATGTATATTTTCGGATGAGTTATTTATGACACTTCTGCCGCTGAATGAAGTCCTTATAACAATTTCTAATTAACCGCTCGCTTATGGGATAGGAGTAATCCTTCTGACAACCAATTCCCAGACGGATATTCCATTTATTCCGTCGAACTAATAACATATACTTAAAAAGACAAGAGTGAAAAGTTAAAATTCCTAACTTCTCACTCTTAACTTAAAAAACGGGCGGGAAGGGATTCGAACCCCTGACACCGTGGTCCGTAGCCACGTGCTCTAGTCCACTGAGCTACACGCCCTTACAACTAGTTAATCATAGCATATGTCAACCACATGACACAAGAAAATTTTCAAAATTCCTCAAATTCAGTTTCTCAGCAGGGTTTAACTCATTTGGATCATCGGGGAGAAGCCCAGATGGTGGATGTATCTACTAAAATTCCTACTCTTAGAGAAGCTGTAGCTGTTGGTAAAGTGCGAATGAAACAAGAAACTTTTGCCGCAATTGAATCGGGAAACGCTCCCAAAGGTGATGTTTTAACAACTGCAAGACTTGCTGGAATCATGGCTGCAAAACAAACATCGGCTTTGATTCCTTTATGTCATCCTTTACCGTTACAAAAAATTGAGGTGCAAATCACAGCTTTATCTCAACTACCGGGTTATTCGATTCAAGCAACAGTTAAAACTAAAGCTGAAACCGGGGTAGAAATGGAAGCTTTAACTGCTGTTTCTGTCGCTGCACTGACTTTATACGATATGGCGAAAGCTTTAGAAAAATCCATACAAATTGAATCGATACATTTAGTCAGTAAAAGTGGTGGTAAATCCGGAGATTATTCGCGATCGCAATAAGCATTATTAGTCCATGTTGATGGACATTGGAAGGTATGTAGCTAATTAATTCGCCGCTTACTGTTTTACAATATGAGAATATTATTTACAAATCTTAAAAATGCAGGTCAGTACAGTTCCTTCTACAACTCCGATTCCCGGTAAATATTGGCAATGGCGCGGACATGATGTTTACTACGTCAAAGCAGGAGAGAATTCACAACGTCCACCTTTACTATTAGTACATGGTTTTGGTGCTTCCACCGACCACTGGCGCAAGAATATCGCCGAATTGCATGATGATTTTGAAGTATACGCGATCGACTTATTGGGATTTGGACGTTCGCAGAAACCCAAGTTACAGTACAGTGGTGATTTATGGTGCAACCAATTACACGATTTTATCACCCAAGTAATTGGTAGAAAAGCCGTATTAGCAGGTAATTCCCTCGGTGGTTATGCAACTTTGTCTGTAGCAGCACAACATCCCGATGCTGCTGCGGGTTTGGTATTAGTTAATAGTGCAGGTCCCTTCAGTCAAGATCAGCCGACAGTAGAGCCAGAAGCCTTACAATCAGAAATTGAACCACCTTTAAACGAGAAGCTACAAAAATTATTCGGTGATTTCGTCAAGTTGATTTTGAAGCAACCCTTAGCTCAATTTATTTTATTTCAATACATTCGCCAACCTTGGGTAATTCGTCAAACTCTAGAAAAAGTTTATCTAGATAAAAGTGCAATTACAGAGCAATTAATCGAAGAAATCCGTCTTCCTTCCAGTGATAAAGGTGCTTTTGACGTATTTTGTTCAGTTTTTAGTACTCCCCAAGGAGAGAAAGTAGACGTACTTTTAAAACAATTAACTTGTCCATTGTTATTGTTGTGGGGAGAAGCAGATCCCTGGATGAATGCAAAAGAACGTTCTCAAAAGTTTCGCCAATATTATCCTCAATTAACAGAATATTATCTTAGAGCGGGTCATTGTCCCCATGATGAAGTACCGCAGCAGTTAAATTCATTATTGCGAGATTGGGTTTTTTCTATCGCTAAGTAGTGGAGAGAATGTATCTATAAAATTACGCTAGATTAGCGTAATCAAGAGTATTAAGAATAAATTACTAAGAATCAACTATGCAAAGTATTAAATTAAAAAAACGTGTCGGAGAAGATGGTATTTTACATTAGACATCTCCGGAAAAGATGTAGAGACGTAGCAATGCTACGTCTCTACAAAGGTTTTGGACAACGCATAATTAATTTCCGGAGATGTCTATTTAGATATTCCCTTGGGAATGAAAGATAAAGAAGTAGAAGTAATGGTAATTTATCAGTCAATTGAAACAGCAACAGCAACCCAAACCCCAGAAGATTTAGGATATCCCCCTGGTTTTTTTGAGCAGACAGCAGGTTGTTTAGCGGATGACCCAATTCAAAGATACCCCCAAGGTGAATTTGAAGAACGGGAGTCATTATTTGAGTGATTTATCTATTAGATACTAACGCTTGCATTTGAAACAATTGATTTCAACTGTCAACTCCCAACTCTCAATCCAAAATCTAAAATCCAAAATCCAAAATCATTTGATGGGTTATAAACAAAGTATTGTCCGTGGAGCAATATTTATTATTGCTGCGGAGTTGGTGTTAACGATGAATGGAGTAATTATCAAATTAGCATCGGCTGGTTTACCAAATGAAATGATTGTTTTCTTTAGAAATTTGTTTGGTTTATTCAGCTTAATGCCGATATTTGCTCATGAAGGTACAGCGATTATACAAACTCAAAAATTTCACTTGCATTTATTGCGAGGACTTTGTGGTGTCGCGGCGATGTATTGTTTATTTTATGTGATGGCAAAACTTCAATTAGCAAATGCCATGTTACTTAAATCAACTATTCCAATATTTATTCCTTTGGTTGCTTTTAGTTGGTTGAAAGAGAAAATTTCAGTTGTGGCTCGTGTGGCGATCGCAATTGGTTTTTGTGGTGTATTTTTAGTATTGAAACCCGGTACTGATTTTGATTGGGTAATGTTAATTGGTTTAATTAGTAGTGCTTTCGCATCAATTTCGATGGTGACGATACGCAAATTATCAGCAACAGAACCGGCTGTACGTACAGTTTTATATTTTGCCATCATTGCGAGTTTAGTATCGGTTATACCTTTAACTTGGGCTTGGAAAACTCCCACTTTTAACGAATGGTTAATGTTAATCGGAGTGGGGATTAGCAGTACTGTGGTTCAGTTATTAACAACTCGCGGTTATGCATCTGCACCTGCTTCTCAAGTCGGGATTTTCTCTTATGCTTCAGTAATATTTGGAGCTTTGATTGGTTGGTTATTGTGGCATGAATTATGGGATATTACATCGCTTTTTGGTGCTGTATTTATTATCGCTGCTGGTTTGCTGACACTTCGCGATCGCTCTCTAATTGAATGACTTAATAAATTATAAAATTTTTATAATTTTCAATCTTACCAACCAATCGTGAAGCTAGAAACGGACTTGCATCTTTCAAAGCTTCATAGATTATGATAGCTTCTTCTCGATATAAGTGAAATTCTGAAAACCCTTGAAGAAAAGTAACATTGTTAGCTTTCTTGCTGTTTTTATTTGGTGTTGTGGAATTAACGGGAATTTGACGATTATCACAGAAGTCGGGTTTTTACTACAAGTATCCGTAACATCAGAAAACATTAATAAAAACCCGACTTCTTAATCCAGGAAAAATCCAGGGTGTTTTGAAAGTTTTGAAAGTCTAATTTACTGAGTTTAAGGATATTTTGATCAATAGCAGTTTAATCATCAATTTGTCCTTGACGACGAATATTGAGAATATCGCTCATTTTTTTGATTTGATTAAAGACTTGTTCTAATTGTTTTTTATCAGAAACTTCTATTCCCAAATCTATTAATGCTGGTTGATTGATAGCGGTTTTTACATTAGCATGAGACACGTTAATTCGTTGGTCACTTAAACGAGATAAAATATCTTTGAAAACTCCTACACGGTCTAAAGCTTCAATTTGTACGTTGACGCTATAAGTTTGATGATGGTGCAACATTTCCTGGCAATGATTCCAGCTAACGGGTACTAAACGTTCACAATCTGTATGCTGCAAATTCTGACATCCTTGTCGATGGATGGAAATTCCCCTACCCCTTGTAACTACACCGATAATGGGTTCTCCTGGAATGGGATTACAGCAACCCGCTACATAATACATCAAACCTTCTACACCAATGATTGGCGAATTACTACGAGATGTAGTTGTACTTCCTTCCCGTAATGTTTTTGGTGCGGAGGTTGGTAAATTTGAAAGAACTTCATCCAAATTTATCGCTATGGGCTGTTGTTCTTTGATGATTTCTCGCCATCTATTTAATACTAAATTTAAGGTGATTTCACCGTAACCTAGAGCCGCAAGCAAGTCTTCAACATTGTTATAATTACATTTTTCGGCAACTGTTTGCATTGGTCCGGATTTGAGTAGATTTTCAAAACCAGATTTACCCAACTCTTTTTCTAATAATTCCCGCCCACGGGCAATATTTTCGTCTCTACGGGAACGTTTATACCACTGCTTGATGCGATTTTTCGCTGCTGAAGTCGCTGCAAAGTTTAACCAATCTAAGCTCGGATGACTGTTTTTCTGGGTGATAACTTCCACAATGTCACCATTATCTAATCTTGTGGAAAGCGGTACCATGCGTCCGTTAACTTTTGCTCCCGCGCAATGGTTTCCTACTTCGGTATGAATGCGATAGGCAAAATCCACCGTGGTGGAACCGGGACTTAATGCAACCAAATCACCTTTAGGTGTAAATACATAAATATCATCCTCAAATAAGTTGTCTTTGATGCTTTCTAAATATTCCTGAGCATCTTTGAGGTCGCTTTGCCATTCCAGCAATTGTCGCAACCAGGTAAATTTCTCGTCGGCTGCGGTCATTTGAGTATTGTTGGAACCACCTGTTTCTTTATACTTCCAATGGGCTGCAATGCCATATTCAGCAATACGGTGCATTTCTAAGGTGCGGATTTGCACTTCTATGGGACGACCCCAGGAACTGATTACCCCGGTATGTAATGATTGATAACGGTTGGGTTTTGGTAGCCCGATGTAATCTTTGAATCTACCAGGAATCGGACGGAAGGAATCGTGAACTAATGCTAAAGCACGATAGCATTCTTCATTGGTTCTAACAATAATTCGCAGCGCGGCTAAATCATAAATTTCATGAAATTCTTTATGTTGACGCTGCATTTTTTGGTAAATGCTATAAAGATGCTTGGGACGACCTGATAATTCGATGCACTCAATTCCCGCTTGTTTCAAACGAGAGCGTAACGTTTCGGCGACTTTACTTAATCTTTCTTCTCTGGCTGTGCGTTTTTCGGCAACTAGTTGCTGTATTTCACGATAGGCATCTGTTTCAAGATACTTAAAAGCTAAATCTTCTAACTCCCATTTTACGTGCCAAATACCCAAGCGATTGGCTAGAGGAGCAAAGATTTCTCTCGTTTCCAAAGCTTTATTACGACGACTATTTTCTGGCATCACGTCCATAGTCCGCATATTATGCAAGCGGTCTGCCAATTTTACAACTATAACGCGGATATCTTGCGCCATCGCCAAAAACATTCGCCGAAAGTTCTCTGCTTGACTTTCTGTTTTACTTTTAAAATTAATTTTAGAAAGCTTGGTAACTCCTTCCACCAAACGTCCTACTTCTTCTCCAAATCTTTGTTCTATTTCTTCAATTGTGACTTCTGTATCCTCAACTACATCATGTAAAAACCCAGCTGCTATCATTACAGGGCTGCCCCCTAAATCTCGCAGCAATCCGGCAACGGCAACGGGATGACAAATGTACGGCTCTCCTGATTTGCGATATTGACCTTGATGTAGATTGTAGGCAAATTCAAATGCCCGGCAAATTAAATCTTTACCAGCATAGTCTGGGTCATTTTCTAGATTATTTTCTAGATTATTTTCTAGATTATTTTCTAGATTATTTTTAATACAGGAATCATTTAGACAATCTTTTAACCATTCCGGGAGAACAATATTAAACTTAGAATCTACAATTGTACTGCTCATATTTGAATAAAGAGGTTTAGTATTGTTAGGGGATGGGCGACGTAAACGACGGTTCTGCCGTACAGATGCTATTTTCATTGCTAAGGATAGGTTTCCTAATGTAAAAGGAATTGTTTCTATTAGTAATTTTTTTCTGATCAAACAAGTGTTACGCATGATAATTTAAGTAAGATGGAAAGGGCAATAAAGCCTCGGCTGTTTGCTTGAGGCGCTTGGAAGAAAAAGTTTTTAAAGAATTAATTGTATGAGATAAAATTCATGAAACTAATAATATCTCAATAAATCTTCTTATGTCTCTTAATAAGCAGAAATATCTGGCATTTACAACTATGTTGCAGCAATTGCGTTCTGATATCTCTTCTAATTCAATCAGTGCTAACCTGCTGCGTCAGCATCTGACATCTTTACGGAACTTTTTTCAGCAAGATATTGTATCTTTAACTACTCAATTTCCAACAGAGCAGTCTTATCAAACTGAAATCAGCAAGCAGTTACAGTTATTGGAGATAGATATAATGTTTTTTCAAGGAGCGCGACAAGCTCCATCGGCTGTTGCCAGAGTAAATGCAATTTCCGAACGATTGACAACCCTGATTGGATACTGCGATGCCATTCTGAAGATGGATAAAGTAGCAGATGAATAATGAAAAATCAAAAAACAATGCATTAATCAATTATTTATTAATCGATTAAAACATTTTCAAGTATTCTCTTACACACAGATTTTCCTTTTAAAAAAGAAAAACCATTGTAAAAGTTTAACATTGACGCGCATGTGATTTCAGCACTTCTACCCGTATAGTTGTGCTAGGCTTTCAAGTCGATATTAACATTTTTACGGCAAATTTTAGCAAATAACTTCTATCTACATATATAAATATATAGAAGTATTTTTTTTCTTCAATTTTCGGTGTGTTTGGGAATCAGGAGTTTATTTGACTCACCCTGCTTGTAATTATCGCCAAAGTTCAACTTCCAAGCCCTAATCGCCAAGTTCAGCCTGGGTAATCGATCGAGAGTTTCTGGTTCTTGTGGAAAATTGGTGGAAATTACATAGAATAAACAGTTAAAGTAACAAGTTTTATCAAGCAAATCTGATAAAGTATAAAAAATTTAAGTGTTTAACTTATAACTCATAATTTACAACTCATAACTTAATAACCGATAACTAATTATGAACGATACTTTATTGTCAATTGAAAATTTGCGGGTAGGATATGCTACGAGCGGTACAGAAGAGGAACAATGGGCAGTTGATAATGTCTCTTTGATTTTGCAACCCGGTGAAAGGATGGGTTTAGTGGGAGAATCTGGTTGTGGTAAATCCACTTTGGGACGTGCGGCGATGCGTTTATTACCAGCTTCTACACGGATTGAAGGACGGGTAATGTTTCAAGGACGTTCTGTATTTGAGATGACATCCGAGCAATTGCGGAGATTTCGCGGAGAAGCGGTAGCATTAATCTTTCAAGACCCGATGACGCGCTTAGATCCGTTGATGACTATCGGCAACCATTGTTTGGAAACTCTCAAAGCACATTCATCTCAACTATCCAATTTACAGGCAAAAGAAAAGGCGATCGCCACTTTACAAAAAGTCAATATTCCCCCGGAAAGATGGAGTCAGTATCCCCACGAGTTCAGCGGTGGAATGCGTCAGCGGGTTGCTATTGCTTTAGCTTTATTGTTAAATCCCAAGTTAATCGTTGCTGACGAACCCACCACCAGTTTAGATGTCACGGTTTCTGCTCAGATTTTACAAGAATTGACCAGATTGTGTGCTGAAGAAAACATGGGATTATTGTTGATATCCCACGACTTAGCGATGGTGGCTGAATATTGCGATCGCATTGGGGTGATGTTTCAAGGAAAGATGGTAGAAACGGGTTTATCCAAGGAAGTATTCCGCAATCCTCAGCATGAATATACACGATCGCTTTTGAAAGCAGCATTGCACATTCAATCATTTTCCGATGATGAGGACGCAGATATAACAGAGCAATTATCAAGCAGTCTCAAGGAAAAAACATCAAATGTCACACCATTGTTGACAATCAAAGAATTAAAGCAGCATTATACTATCGAACCCAATTTTATTGAACGAATATTTAAAGGACAAGGACAAACCATTAAAGCAGTAGATGGGATCGACTTAGAACTGTATCAAGGAGAAATTCTCGGATTAGTTGGTGAATCGGGTTGTGGAAAAAGTACCTTATCACGGACAATATTGCAATTAATTCGTCCTACCGGGGGTAAAGTTGAATTTCTAGGTAAAGAACTAACTAATTTGTCCCGTCAACAAGTACGCTCCGAAAGACGACAAATGCAGATGATATTTCAAGATCCTCACGCTTGTTTAAATCCGACAATGACAGTAGGACAAAACATAGCCGACCCATTGATCATCCATCATATCGCCAATGCCGGAACCGCAAAAGAGCAAGTGTTATGGATGCTTGATAAAGTTGGGTTAAACCCGTCTGAAATGTACTATCAGCGCTATCCTTCCGACTTATCCGGGGGACAACAACAAAGAGTTGCCATCGCCAGAGCTTTAATTACTCGCCCTAAATTAGTAATTTGCGACGAGCCTGTAAGTATGTTAGACGCTAGTGTACAGTCGCAAGTTTTAGATTTAATGTTGGAATTAAAAGCAGAATTCGAGTTAACCTACTTATTCATCACCCATGATTTATGGTTAGCTAGGTTTTTATGTGACAGAATCGCCGTTATGAATGGTGGTAAAATCGTCGAACTTGGTGCAACCCAGAAAATTTTCAGTAATCCCCAGCATCCTTATACTAAAACTTTACTCGCTGCTGCTCCTTTGCTAGCAAGAGCGTAAGATAAGTTAGGAGTTAGGAGTTAGGAGTTAGGAGTTAGTTGACAGTTGACAGTTGTTTATTCCCAATCTTTAACCTCTAACCTTTGACCTTTAACCTTTTGACCTTTAACCTTTAACCTCTAACCTCTAACCTCTAACCTTTTAACCTCTAACCTCTAACCTCTAACCTCTAACCT
>JAAUSO010000169.1 GCA_012033205.1 Richelia sp. SL_2_1
TTAACCTTTAACCTTTAACCTTTAACCTTTAACCTTTAACCTTTAACCTTTAACCTTTAACCTTTAACCTTTAACCTTTAACCTTTAACCTTTGATTATAAAATTCTTTATGAAGAAAAGGTTTAGCATCTTCACCAGTGTAACTACTCGCTATATGACCATTACCTGTCATTTTATATTTATACGTTATTAAGCCTTCTAAACCAACTGGTCCGCGAGGTGGTATTTGTTGGGTGCTAATTCCAACTTCTGCACCGAATCCGTAACGGAAACCGTCTGCGAAAAGGGTGGAACAATTATGATAAACTCCAGCTGCATTTACTAAGGATAAAAAAGTTTCTGCTGCTTCTATATCTTCTGTGATAATTGCATCGGTATGTTTAGAACCGTATTCGTTAATATGGGTTATGGCTTCGGGTAAAGAATCAACAATTTTAATTGACAAAATCAAATCGCTGTATTCTGTTTCCCAATCTGTTTCTGTTGCGGGTAAAATGTTTGAAAAATTTGATAAAATTGATTGAGTTGCTCTATCTCCTCTCAATTCTACGTTTAATTTTTGCAGAGCTTCGGCTACTTGTGGTAAAAATGTTGATGCAATTTCTTGATGAACTAGTAATGTTTCAATGGCATTACAAGCAGCGGGATAGTGAGTTTTGGCATCTACTGTAATATTTACCGCTTTGTCAATATCTGCGGCTTGATCAATATATAAATGGCAGATTCCGTCAGCGTGTCCTAATACTGGAATTGAGGTATTTTGCTGTACAAATTTTACAAAAGAATTAGAACCTCTAGGAATAATTAAATCTACATATTTATCTAACTTCAAAAGTTCTAAAGTTTCTTCTCTAGTAGTTAATAACTGTATCACATCAGGGTCAACTGTAGTTTGAGATAATCCTTGTTTGATAGCCTTGATTATTGCTTCACAAGAATGAATTGCTTCCTTTCCACCTTTGAGAATTACACCATTACCCGATTTTATCGCTAGAGATGCAATTTGAATCGCTGCTTCCGGACGTGCTTCAAAAATTACCCCCAAAACCCCCAAAGGACAACTCACACGCTTGAGGATTAAACCAGTATCTAATTTACGGTGAATCTGAACACTACCAATTGGGTCAGGAAGCTTACCAATATTTCTTACACCAGCGATATTATCTCTCAATTTATGTTCGTCTAACTGCAACCGTTTGTAAAGTGGCTTGGCAATTCCCTCTTTGGCAGCAGTTTCACAATCAATCATGTTTGCTTGAATTATCTCATCTTGTGACGATAGTAACGCACTAGCAATCGCTTCAATCGCTTCATTTCTCGCAGCTGTAGATAAAACCCCTAGCTTCATCGATGCAAGTCGAGTAGAGAAGGCGATCGCAATTAAACCAAAAGAATCATGATTGTCAGCTGTCATGGTAGGTATTGCCCAAAATGCACTCTTAATTTTATTCTAACTGCAAATGGCAAAGATCAAGATTATAATTTATTTCTTCTTCCCAAGTAGATGTATTAACTAAATTAACATCAGGTTTTAAAAATAAATGATTGATACATCTGAATATAGAATATAGAAATCCTCTACTATCATGTCCGGTTAAACGCTTGTAATAAACTTGGTTCAGGAACAATTACCAATTACCAATTACCAAGTACTAGTAGGTATTTTTCTCTATTAAAAATATTTTATTCATCATCCGGAATACTCGAATTCGCTTCTGTAGCTTTTTCTATGAAAATAAATATTGTAATTCGTTTTTTAAAAGCTTTGATATCTTTTCAATTCCAGCAATTCTCAAATCAATACAAATACTCATTCTAACCACCATGACTTCTACTTCTAATTTTCAGAATACTCGCCTTCATATGAATAAACCCATACTGACTCCAGGTTCTACAGGTTCGGCTGTTAAGGAGCTACAAGATTTATTAAAACATTGGCAGTGCTATTTTGGTAAAGTTGATGGTATATTTGGTCCCCAAACTACATCTGCTGTTAATTGTTTTGAGTATTGGATGTTTTTAGCAGAAGATGGCATTGTTGATGAAAATACTTGGCAATGTTTATACAAAGGTGCGCCAGTAGATATGCCGTTATTAAGCAAAGGTAGTAGAGGGGAATTAGTCGAAAAAATACAGGAAAGACTGTTGTGGTCTGGCTTTTTTCAATCTGCAATTACCGGCTATTTTGGTATGATCACTGAAAACGCCATCAAAGATTTACAACAACGTACCGGATTACTAGCAGACGGAATAGTTGCGATCGCACTTGGTTTGAATTAAGTAAAATCCGCGAGTATGGGTGTTAAATAAGTAATCACTAGTTACAAATAATCGGATTTTCCACTTGTTGCTGAGAATAAGTTAATGGTTCAATGACTATCTCTTTACCTCTAATAATTACGATATGTTTTTTACAAGCAAAGAACCATCCATCATCGTTTTTTTCATAATTAATAATACCGCTTTTTAATTGCCATTCTCGAACTGCATTACCTCCAGAATATAAAGTAATTCTGTAATCATCACCGAAGAGATGAGACATTTTTTGTGTCCAAATATTTCCTTTACTAGGAATACAACCGCTGAGTACAATCAGAGTTAAAAAACTAATAATTAACAATACAAGTTTAAGTTTAGGCATATAAGCGCAAATATATTAAAAGTATTCAATTCGTCAGGGGTACATCGCCGTACAATGGCGGGCAGTAAGCTACCACCAACGCTTACCACTAATCACTTTGGCGATATGTTGAGAAGATATTTAAACCCAGATTATTCAACAATTTGATAACTGATAACTGATAACTGATAACGTTTAATACTCTTCCAAATATCAAATAATAATTCCGAATAATTTGTAATTATCAAATAAACAGATTACAAATCTAGAAGTCGGGTAACTCTCATAAAAGCCGACTTATTGGTAAAAGAGCTTCAAGTAAACAAGCATTAATGATAATATAAGAATAATTTCTTGATAAAAATTTCTTAATCTATAACTACTCCCTTCCCGGCAGAAGATTACCGATAAAAAAAACCCTTCTAGACGCAGAGTACACTTCTTGAAAGAGGTAATTTTCCAGCGGGATAGGAGTAACTGATAAATAAGAAGAGTTTTAGTGAGTATTGAGAATATCGAGCGATAATTTTATAAATCAAACATTTGTGCCGATGAAACTTAATTCGGGAAGAAAAAGCCGGGGAAAACACCAAAAAAATCCTTGGAGAAGTGAGCTAAATGACATCGTTAGAGGTGGATGTGGTGGTTTTTTATTCGGTATTCCTCTGCTTTATACCATGGAAGTATGGTGGATAGGTTCATCTGCAACACCAGGGATGATGTTAGTAGCACTAATATTAACATTTATCGTTGTTTATTTACTCATGCGTACAGAAGGTTTTCGCAAACCGAAACGATTTAATCGTCGTTATCAAGGAATTACAGAAACAGTAGAAGCAATGGGAATCGGCTTAATTTGTTCGGCTTTTGTACTGTTACTATTACAAGAATTGTCTGGGGGAGTTTCTCTTAAAGAAGCATTGGGTAAGATTATTTATGAAAGTGTACCCTTTAGTTTGGGGGTTGCATTAGCCAATCAATTATTAGGTGAAAACGGCAACAATTCACCAGATAATAGAACTACTAGACAAGATAATTCAATTAATGATAATGCTACATTTTCCGATTTAAGTGCAACCTTAATTGGTGCAATTGTCATTGGCTTTAATATTGCTCCTACCGATGAAATCGCAACACTTGCAGCAGCAGTATCTCAACCTTGGCTGTTAGCAATTATTGCCACTTCTTTATTAATTTCCTATGGAATAGTATTTCAAGCAGGTTTTTCTAATCAAAACAAACGTAGACAGCACAAAGGTATATTTCAAAAACCATTTAGCGAAACCATGATTTGTTACCTAATATCGTTAATAGCAGCAGCGATAATGCTGTGGTTTTTTCAAAAATTGACTATCCATGATTCTTGGACAATTTGGTTAAAACATACTCTAATATTAGGATTACCGACAACCATTGGTGGTGCTGCCGGAAGATTAGCGATATGAATCAGCCTCAACAAGAAGAAAAACTTCATCAAAAACGCACAATTGCCGAATGGGTGACATTTAGCGTTGCTTCATCAATACTTATTGGGGTTGTGGGTTTAGTCAGCTTCACTTGGATTGTACAATCTCCCCAACAACCACCTATTCTTGTAATTACTAATAATCAGCCTCTACGAAGAATTAACGGACAATATTACATACCCTTCGAGATAGTTAATCAAGGAGGAGAAACAGCAGCTTCAGTACAAGTTATAGCCGAATTGCGTATTAACGGAAAAGTAGAGGAAACAGGGGAGCAGCAAATACAATTTTTATCAAAAAGCGAGAAAGAAATGGGGGCATTTATATTTACTCAGAATCCCGAAAAAGGAGAGTTGATTTTACGAGTTGCGAGTTATAAATCACCATAAAATTAATCTTAGAGAATGTTTGAAAAGTCTGAATTAATGCCATAACCGGCGAATATAATCGATTCCAAACCCCTGCTACGGTGGGTGCCGGTTTGTGTAGCCGCGTGCTTGGTAGCGTATGCGTAAGGACATATTATATTCGCCCAAAACTTTTCAAACACCCTCTTAGAATAAATAGAAGTCGGGTTTTTAGCATAAGTATCTGTAATAGAAAATCTCGATAAAAAATCCAACTTCTCAAAACTGCCCTTAAAATAAAACAATAATCAGTTGTATTACTATTAATCATAACTACAAGCGATCGCCAATTCAGCGTGTTTTAACAATATACTTTCTTCGAGCATTTCAACTGAATATTGGGGTGTTTCGCGCAATAAATTCTCAATCCTCCCATTTGCTGCTTCTACTGTCGATTCTTCAAGACTACCGTTTAACAGCGAATTTTCAAAATCTTCAGCAATAAATTCTATTCGTTCGGTAGATGATGAAGGCAGATTACCACACATTAAAAATAAATCACAACCTGCATTTAAAGTATGGGCTACTGTACCGCTTTGAGTATACATATCCGCAACGGCTTTCATATCTAAATCATCAGATACCACAACTCCTTCAAATCCCATTTCTTTTCTGAGTATTCCGTTCAAAATTGATTGAGAAAATGTAGCGGGTTTATCTCCTCCAATTTCCGGAAAAACTATATGAGCCGTCATAATCAAGGGTATTTTCTCGGATATTAACGTTTGAAATGGTATCAATTCTCGTTTTTGTAATTGCTCCTTAGTTAAATTTAAGACCGGCAATGATAAGTGAGAATCAGTACTGGTATCTCCGTGTCCGGGGAAATGTTTAGCACAAGCAATGATTCCCGATTCTTTGAGTCCGAGGAAGTATTCGCGAGCGAATTGGGCTGCTATTTCCGGTGTTGTATCGAAAGCACGTGGTCCGATTATCGGATTATTGGGGTTGGAAAAGATATCCGCGACGGGTGCCCAGGAAACATTGATACCCAAAGATTTTAGTTCAACTGCCATGGCGATCGCAACTTCTCGCGCTCGTTTACGATACACATAAGTATAGGGAAATCGCGTAATTGGTAAAGGTGGACGAATCACTCTTCCTCCTTCATGATCGATGGAGATAAACATCGATTCGCGTTCAGTATATTCTCGGATATCTTTAATGAGTTTTTTGAATTGTTCTAACCACAATGTATAAGGTTGAGCATGATAAAAATTTTTCGCAAAAAAACAAACCCCCACAGGTTTTAATTTACTAAGTATCCGTTTATCTTCATCGCTTAATGAAGTACCAGAAACACCGACAATTAAGTGATTTCCAAAAGACATAATCATTTATCAGTTATCAGTTATCAGTTATCAGGATAATATGATTTCTGATATTCTTAGGTTAAGGAAATTTGTTTTTGAGACAAGAGGACAAAAGGAAGTTAGCAGTTATATCAAACCTTTAACCTTTAACCTTTAACCTTTAACCTTTGCCCTATGCCCAAAGTCATCTTCCACATGGCATTCCCCGTAAGCGATATTGCTCAAACAAAAGCATATTATGTCGATGGTTTGGGATGCACTCCCGGTAGAGAAAATCGTCATGCTTTGATTCTCAATCTTTACGGGCATCAGTTAGTTGCCCACGTTACCAAAGAACCCCTAATACCTCAACAAGGAATTTATCCTAGACATTTCGGTTTGATTTTCACCCAGGAAGCTGATTGGGAAGATTTATTGACAAGAGCGCAACAACAAAATTTACCTTTTAGAGAATCAGCGAAAAACCGCTTTGTAGATTCTCTCCTAGAACATCGCACTTTTTTTCTCGAAGACCCATTTTACAACTTGATGGAATACAAATATTATCGTTATCCACAAGCAATTTTTGGCAATGCGGAATTTACTACTATTGGGGATAGGACTTAATTGGTGCTGATAATGCAGTTGCGATCGCATTCAAACTTTTGCTATCAGTTAGCATCCAAGCATGATTCAACACAGGCACCACAATATTATCTCCTACAGGCATTCTAGAACTATCTGCCGGGACAATCATCATGTCATAGGGTGTCCAAATCGAGGTAAAATTAATTTGGGATAAGATTTGGGCATCGCTGTTTAAATCTCGAAGAAAACCACTATTAGGACGCATTTGCACGCAACCAAGTCCTTGATTAAAATAAGCTGTTCGCGTACCGTGGTTTGGAGCAGAAAGAGCAATAAATCGCTGTACACGGTTAATTCCACTTAGTCTCTGGACATAATAACGACTGACAATTCCCCCCATACTGAAACCAAGTAAATCAAAAGGTTGTTCCGGTGGAAAAGTAGCGTCAATTTTATTCGCTACCTGTTGTGCTAAATCATCCAAACCCCTAGTACCGTTATTAGGCAACAAATCCAAGTCATATACTTTCCAACCAAGTTTGTTCAGAAAAGGAATCATTCTCCGAAATACTCTACCACTATCCCAAATTCCGTGTACCAATAATAGAGGATTGCGCTGCTGATTTACCTGATTCATTTAACACATAGAGTTGAATTTAGTTCATCTAAAATGTAACTTATTTAGGAAGAGGTAATTGGTAATGGGTAATTGGTAAGATAAACAGACAGCTTTGACCTTTGACCTTTAACCTGTTAACTTTTATTAAATCAGCTTTCACATTCTTGCTCTAGGTTACAAGAAAATCTGATAATTGTAATCAAGTATTGAGAAGCTGCAAGCGCTCGAAATACTAGCTATAGAGCGTTTGTAATTAGCAAATTTATACCGAACCGATACTTCAACCATCCTCGGTTCTAGAATCTTTGGAAAGTGGATGGCGTAAGATAAACAAGTATTTTTGATCCTTATTTACAAAAATACGTCTTTATTAATTAATTTGGTCAAATGGGTCAAAATTCGGCTATTAAATATAAAAGACAAAAGAAATAAGCAAATTTAGTTGTATCAAAACCCTAATCTGAGGAAATTATGAAATTTATTTCTGGAATTCTTGGTGGAAACAAAAAAAATGGGAACTTTTTTTTAGAATTGAAAGAAGAACCTGATGAACCAATGCCTTATAATGATTCTAAGACAGTTGAAGCATCTAATAATGGAGCTAATGGAGCAAAACCAGCACCTACTAATGGTGCAAAATCAGTAGATACAGTCAAGGTAAAGGATGAAAACAATCAAGTAAAAGAAGTTCCATCGGATAAAGTTAAACAAGTTGATGTCGAATTGATTCAAACAGCTAAAGGTTTAGAAGCAACTGCTGTTCCTGTAGAAAATAAAAAAGCTGCTAAGAAAGCATCTACTACTGTAAATAAACCTGAAGAACCAAAAGAAACTACTTTTGCACCTAAATATTTAATACCTAAGAATGATAATGTACGCCGTCGTCCTGGTGCAAATATGAATTCGTTTTTAGACATGGCGCGTCAAGTTAAGACTCCCATGAATTGATGCTCCCCAACCTGCATAAAGGCGAGAATGAGCATTTGATTTAGATGGTGATTAGGGAGTAGTCAAATAAATTTTGCGTAAAGTTGCTTCTCCACAGTCTATAAAGCTAAAAAAACCCGACTTTTTTAACAAGCCGGGTTTTTTTGCAAATAAACTCTCTCGACATATCTAAAAAAACATCAATACAATAAAAAACCCATCTTCAGGTAGATGTTATGTAAAAAAGTCCATATTCCCATAGACGATTAGATGGTTTTTAGTTTAATATTTTTTTAATGTTTATTTTTGCTTATGTGACTGTTAAATTTTTTTTATTATATGAAATCTAAAGAGTTGTTACAAAGTTATGCAGATGGTTTCAGAAACTTTGGTAAAGTTGAATTGACTTCTTTATCTTTGAAAGGTGCAAGGCTGTGTCATATTAATTTAGAAGCTGCAACATTAGCTGAGGCTAATTTAGTTAAAGTTGATTTTTTCAACGCTAAACTTGCGAAAGTTGGACTTGTGAGAGCTGATTTAAGCGAAGCTGACTTAGGGGAGGCAGATTTAAGAGAAGCAAATCTCCAAGGTGCAATTCTCAGAGGAGCGAATTTGAGAGGAGCGACTTTGATTGGTGCAAATTTAAGTCAAGCTGATTTGACGGGTGCTTGTTTGAATGGTGCAAAGTTATCGGGTGCTAATTTGACTGAAGCCAAATTAATCGGTGCGAATTTAAGAAGTGCATCTTTGATTGAAGCTCAGCTAATCAGAACAGATTTAACAGACACCGATTTTAATCGAGCGAATCTTTCTCAAGCAATATTTTCCTCAGTTAAGTTGAAAAATACTGTTTTTTACGATGCGAAAATGCCCAATGGTAAAGTTTTTTCTCATCTTAATTTAGATACAGTAAATGATGGTAATATTTTGAGTAAACAAATTGCACTCAAGTTAAAAGCTTCTGATTTGCTGCAATTAGAAACCTCTATTCAAGAAGCTGTTGCAATTCTTTATTGGAATATTCCTAGAAGTGAGAATACCAATTTAGAAAGTATTAAAAATATGGTTATACAACAACTTAATAAGTACATTAGTTTAAAAATTGCTCTGTTTAATTCACTTGAACACTAATTTAGTAAAACTCTGCATTTCCGAGAGTTAAAAGTGTTAAAAGTATAAAATTCCGATGTCAATAGATTTGATATGACCAGAATTATTTATCAGTTTGATCGAGATAATCAAACTAAGAGCATCAGTTTACTGATAACTGATAACTGATATAGGAATCCGGTTTGATTTTTGTATGCCCTTCGGGTACGCTACGCGAACGCGAAGCGTGGCAAAGCCTTAATTATTTGTGTAGGGAGGCTGTCTTGCTTTCTTGCAAGAGTCAAGACGCTTTCATGATTCTAGAAGATTAAAGTGTACTGAGTTTTTTCAATTTTCAAGTAGGATTCCTATAACTGATACCTGATACCTGATAACTGATAACTGATAACTGATACCTGATACCTGATTACTGATTGAGCATTTGTAAATTGTGTAATGTAGCGTATAAACCTCCTTGGTGCAATAGTTGTTCGTGACTACCTTGTTCGATCAATTCACCGCGTTTGAGTACGAAAATGCGGTTGACATTACGAATAGTAGATAAACGGTGGGCAATAATAATCGCAGTACGTTGGGCTAAAAGTTGATTTAAAGCTTGTTGAATTAAAGCTTCTGTCGCGACATCTAAATTTGCCGTTGCTTCATCTAATACTAGAATTTGTGGGTTACGAATAGCAGCTCTTGCGAAAGCTAAAAGTTGTTTCTCACCGCTAGAAATATTTGTACCTCTTTCTCTAAGTTGTGTATTGTAACCTTGGGGTAATTCTTCGATAAAATCTTCAACATTCGTCGAGCGCGCTGCTTGTTGAATTTCTGCGAAGGTGTAATTATCACCTAATGTAATATTGGTTTTGACATCACCAGCGAATAAAAATCCTTCTTGTAAAATTACAGCCATATACCGTCTTAATTCAGCTTGGGGTATTTCTCGAATATCAATACCATCTACTAATATACGTCCTTTGTTGGGTTCGTAAAGACGACATAATAAACGAATGATAGTGCTTTTTCCTGCTCCTGTGGGACCGACTAAGGCAATTTTTTCTCCTGGATTAATAGTAAAATCCAGATTTTTAATTACATAATCATCATCTTTATAAGCAAACCAAACTTGTTCAAAACGAATTTCTCCAAGTTTTGATGCATCGATTTTATCGTCAATGGTTTCTAGATTTTCGACTATTTCGTCGATATATCCAAATTCAAAGCTGTTTTTAAGGGAATATTTAGGATTTAGTTTATCGCGTATTTCTATAGGTTCATCTAAAATATCAGTCACTCGTTCGATAGCAGTAAAACCTGCTTGAATAATCGTAAATTTTTCTGCAAATTGCCGCAAAGGTTCAAATAATCGCTGAGCGTACAGTACAAAACTCGATAATAGCCCTACTGTTAACTGTTCTTGTAAAATTAACCAGCCACCAACCCACAATACACCGGCGATCGCAACAATTGCGATCCATTCTAAAGTTGCTGAAACTGCGGAATCGTGAAAGATGGTTAAATCAACTTCTTTAACGTAACGATTGTTAGTTTGTGCGAATAATTTAGCGTTAAATTGTTCTCGTCGGAACAACTGTACGACATTAATCCCGGTAATATTTTCTTGTAACTGGGAATTGAGTGCGGAAAGTTCTTCTCTAGCTTTATAATTTGCTTTGCGAAACTGCTGTTGAAAATAGATAATTAATGCGGATACAGGCACGAGCAATAGCAGTAGCAATAAAGCTAATTGCCATTGAGTATAAAACATGAAGCCGATAATTACTAAGGTGGAGAAGATATCCGATAATATGCCTATGGCTCCTGTGGAAAATACGTCTCCTAATACTTCGACATCAGATGTCAATCTAGTAATTAATTTACCGACTGGTGTTTGATCAAAAAAACGTACTGCTAAGGAAGTCACGTGTTCAAATAAATCGGAACGAATATCTGCTGTAATTTGTTGTCCCACCTTTTGAACTAAAAAACCTTGAAAACCATTGAGTGCAAGACGAATTACAACGGTGATTAGTAAGACGATTTGCAGGATATATAATCCTTGTGTTGGATTATCCAGCAGAAATCTGTAGGTGCTGGGTTCTTGACGAACTAGAGAAATAACTTGTCCGATTATCAAAGGTTGTATTGCGTTGGCTACTGCTACTGGTATCAGCAGTAATATGGAAATTCCCAGCAGTTTTTTATAACTACGAGCGTAGGGAACTAAACGCAAAAATAACCGCCAGTCGTTTTTACGCAGACGGTTTTGCTGACCAGATTTTTTCACAGGTTGGAAGATGCTCATAATAACTGCATTATATTAATTTTTGCTGGCAATTTGAGCAGTATTTTTTGATTACTGTTTATCCACTTGGTTAAAAGTCAGGTTTTTACAAAAACCCGACTTCTTTGAAGTTATATCGCGATCGCAATTTTTCTACCTTGGTGGCTAAACTATTGGTTTAATCATTAGACATCTCCGGAAATTAAATATGTGTTATCCAGAAACCTTGTAGAGACGCGATACTATGAGCGTCTCTACATTCTTTTCCGGAGATGTCTATTAGTTTCTTTTTTGAAGTTATATGGCGATCGCAATTTTTCTACTTGCTGCTTCAACAATTTATCGGTTAGTTCTAATTCTCTTATCTGCCAAAAACCGGACGGGATTAAATTAACGTGAAACTTATAACTGCATAAAAGGATAATTTGGGTAAATCATGGCAGAAATCGAAACTGCAAGACTACGACTCAGACCTTACACCCTTGATGATTTGGATAGATTAACTGTAATTTTAAGCAATCCAGAAGTGATGAAGTATTCACCTAGAGGACTCATACCCAAAGGTAAGGAAAAACAAGTTACTCGCGAAATTTTAGAATATTTCATCAAACATTGGGATAAATATGGTTTCGGTGTCTGGGCTGCTATTGAAAAAGCCAGTGGTAAATTAATCGGTCATTGCGGACTCAATTGTTTATCTAATAGTCCCGAAATCGAACTTATCTATCGTCTCGACCAATATTATTGGAATCAAGGAATTGCTACCGAAGCTACTAAAGCTTGTTTACAGTACGGTTTCGAGTCCGTCAAACTCTACAAAATTATCGCCATCGCATCTCCCAAACATATCGCTTCACGGCGAGTTATGGAAAAAGCTGGTTTAAAGTACGAAAAAGACGCTCACTTTTACAAATTAGATGTGGTTTATTACTCGATTAGTAAAGATGAATGGCAACCAGATTATTTTTAATCAACTTTTTTTGGCTTTGAAATTATATTCTTTTAACTTCCTCAATTGCAGACTCATAACCAAAACCTAATTATAAATCTATTATCAATAAAACTTTTGTATTCATATTCCGTTACAAACCCGTTACTCATCTTTACATAAAATTTTTTATTGACTAGTTTCTCAATTAAGGAACGAGATTACAAGCCGTTTGGGTGTAATATGGGGTTTGTATTCTTAGGGGAGCAGTAAAACCATTTTGATCAATTTTGATTAAATCAGATTAAATAACTAGATAAAAACAAGCAACTAACTTGATATTTACGATTATTGTGTACTACAACTGCAAAAAGTAAGGCAATATTCTCAAAGTTTATATGAAGCAATATTAATTTTATTGTGATTTAAAATACTAAAAATGGCTAATTAAAATACTGATATTGACAAAAAGTACTTTAAATGGATATTTAAAATCGTAAAATTGTTTTTTCTAAATATCTCTGATTATCTCCTTCTTCAAGGTTCTTTGTGTCTAGCAAGGTTTTTTAAATTTCAATATATATCTCAAATATCTAGTATCGTTAAATTTCGATTATACGGGAATATCGAAATACAGATGATTTAATTATATGGGTGACTCAAAGTTGTATACATAGCGATCGCCAAAGCAAAAGTTTTCAATTTCAAAATGAGTGTTTCATAAAAATCAAACCACTATATAGGAAATTTTATTTGAGTCAAACACATTCAAATTGTCGGATGGGTATCCTTGTCCGTGGGAATTTCCATCAGTTTAATTTGTATTGCATTTAACCGAAAAGCGCAATATAACTGAAAAGCTTTATACTTCATTGATTGCGGAAATTAGGGACATGACTACAATTGGTGCTGTAACTGCACGGAGGATGCGATTACCCAAAGAAACTTGTTGAAAGCCATTTTGTAATGCAATTTCAACTTCTTGTTTCGTCCATCCACCTTCTGCACCTGTGGCAACCACGACATTTTTCTGGGGTTGATTTTGTAAACATTGAAGTAAATGGGGTGAATCTCCACGAGCAACACAAATATATTTTGTAGTGTTGACAAATGATGAAATAATTTGCTTAAAAGCGACTGCTTCTAAAATCTGGGGTATCTTCGTTCGTTCCGATTGTTCTGCTGCTTCTTGAGATATTCTCCGCCAACGTTCGACTTTTTGAACACTGGGTTTTAATAAAGTGCGATCGCTAATTACTGGAATAATGCAAGATACACCCAATTCAGTACAACAACGGACTATATCATCAAAACCATTTCCTTTGGGTAAAGCGACTATCAAGGTTACGGCGATGGGTAACTCATGATCTACAATTAATTGCTGTAATATTTGTGCAGAGGAATTACTTAATTGTGATAACCACCATTTACCCATACCATCCATGGCGATAAAATTATCCCCTTTTTGCAATCGCAATACCCGATATAAATAATGTTGTTGTTCCGGGGTGAGGGTGATTTGTTGGTTTTGAATTTGATTAGGTGCGATGGCGATGCGTTGCATAGTTCAATTAGCTAGCTGTATATTCCTCAATATGAATGACTCTGACATTTAAGTTTAATGGCTTGTTCAAACTGTCTTGTAAAAATTTCTGGACTAAATTGACTTGATTTGAGGAAAGGGAATTAAAAGGAAGTGCAACTTCCATATCCACTAAAAATCTTTCTCCATGGCGGCGAACATTAATTTTTCTGATATCAGAATTGGAAAAAGTCACAGTTTGACGGTAAACAAAATATTCTACATGACGACGGGTATGTTCTTTGACTAAAAATGTTTCTAAAGATAAACCCAAAGGCAAACCAAGTAAAACTAAGGAAGCGATTCATATTAGTAAACCATGACGGGCTTTTTCAAAAGAACCGTAATTGTGAGCTAAAAATACCAGGGAACCACTAAAGATAATACCAGCTAAGTTAGCGAGAAACAAAAGTCCCGAAACGATTGCAACCGAATTTGAACCCATGCCGATACTAATTCCAAGTACGCTTAATGGTGGAACTAAAGCAACAGCAATCGCTACTCCTGGTAAAGCATTGGCAATACTTCGTCTGGTTAAGGCAAACCCACCAGCCCCACCTGCTGCTAATGCGACTCCTAAATCTAATAGTCTAGGACTAGTACGTCCCCAAATTTCCGAACCGAAAGTTCTAATACCAACTAATTTAGTAATTACCATTGAAATCACAATTGTCAGTAATACACCTTTAAACAGGGTAAAACTCGAACGTTTTAATAAAGGCTGATTTCCCGATACAATACTGTAAGCGATAGCAACTATCGGTCTCACCAAAGGAGCAATAATCATCGCACCCATCTGGGTTCATTTTTTGGCGTTGCTGATTGGATGTATGAAACGGGTTGATTGGAAAACCGGAACACTTGTAGAGACGCGATACTATGAGCGTCTCTACATCTAAATTCATACCCGGATTCAGCAACGCCCATTTTTTATCTCCTAAATATTTCTTGTGATTTTTAGCTTTTAACTAATTTAACTAGATTTGGTGCGTGAAAACATGATTGAAATATTTGTCAAACGTGATAATTTATCGAAGTTTTCACACACCCTACAACTACAGCACGTATGCTTAAAAAAGAATTTCCGGAAGAGGTAAAAAAACATTATTGGGGTAAAGTTTCTTTCTGATCTAATTAGTATTCATACATTTATATTATTTCAGTACAATCGCTGATGATTTCGTAAGAATCCCAGATTTATTTCTCTCTCAAAACTCTTCCTCTGCGCCCTCCGCGACTAGAAGGGTTAATTATTCTTATTTACCAAAAGCAATCAAAACCGCAACAATAAAATAAACTACTAAAAAAACAACTATGACATTCCGCGAAGAGTTTAAACTACTATTACGCGCTCGCTACTCTTTAATTTATATACCCACCCACGAAGAAGAGCGTTTAGAAGCTGTAAATTCGAGAGCAAGCAGCCGAGAGCGGTAATCG
>JAAUSO010000170.1 GCA_012033205.1 Richelia sp. SL_2_1
CGTTAAGCTTCGCTTATCGCATACAGCAATTGTTCAAGCAATTAACATTTGAGCAGGTAATTTCTATCTCCTCTTATAACTTTATTTTAGAAGCTCTTTTCTATGCAGCTTCATATTAAATTGGTATCAAATTATTGCTCATATGGGTAACACTGGTTTTAGTACAGGTCCTCATTTGCATTTTGAAATTCATCCTCCAGGGAAAAATGCAGCTAACCCCATCGCTTATTTACCATCACGAGGATGAATTAAAGTTGTGTTGGATTGGGTGCATCGCCGTAAACTGTCTTGGGGTCAAAGGTTTTTTCGGTTTCGGTAAAGGTTAACCTTAGTGGTTGCTCGGAGGAAATAACATCTTTTCCTACAGGAATACTACGATAAAAACAAGAACGATAACCAACATGACAACTTGCTCCCGAACCAACGACTTCAACCCGCATCCAAATACAATCTTGGTCATCATCAATCAATAATTGCTTGACTTTCTGTACCAATCCGCTTGATTGACCTTTATGCCATAGCTGCTGACGACTGCGACTATAATAATGGGCTTCACCAGTTTCAATTGTTTTAACTAATGCATCCTGATTCATATAGCCTTGCATCAACACTTCCCCAGTGTTTGCATCTGTCGTTACTACTGGTATCAAACCGTTGCCATCAAATTTGGGAGCAAGTTCTAGACCTTCTTCTACTTGTTCGATTGAAGTGCGATCGCTAAATTGTAAATTCATTTGATTTCCAAAATATCTGAAAACGATTATCATTCACATATAGTTTATACTTAAGGTTGATAAATCTCCATGAATCTATGACTGTACCTTTAATTAACGTTGTAGCAGGATGTGCGGGTTCGGGAAAAACTGCTTGGATTCATCAGCAAATCCAAGATGCAACTGTTGAAGATAGAGATATTATTTATTTTACTCCCGGTACTGGTAATGTTTCTATAGATAAAAACCGAATTGCAGCCGATTTTCCCCAGATACAAGTTTTTAGTGACAATCAAGAAGTTGATTTACTCAAAGGAATATCTGAAGCGAAAGCAGTTTATATCGAATTGGGTTTTTATTTGCACTTAAGCAGCTTATCAACAATATTAAATAATTTGTCTTACCGTGCTGTTGCTATTTTACCTGCTCACCTTCAAGATTCGGAATATCATGTTTGGGCTGATGAAATTATTTTAGGAGTACCAGCACAAACTATTTTATCTAGCCATTTATGGAGAGTTGCGACTAACACCCAAGTTATTGATGAAGACAGTTTGACAGAATTTTGGTATGAATTAACTCACGGTGCTTATGGTCATGTTACTCGCGCTAAGGCAATTTTTGATGTTAATGATGGTAGAAGTATTTACTGTGATTTCGTTGCGGGTATACCTCAAGTAGGTTACTTAGAATTAAATTTACCCCGTTACTTAGAAGGTAGACCAGGGCGTTTTAGTGGTATTGAAGTAGCAGGAGAAAACTTGGATGAAGTTACGCTCAAGCAAACTTTATCTGATTGTTTTTTATCAGATTCATTAATTAAGCAGTATCAACAACAAGTTAAGCAGATGTTATTGGAAGGTACGGAAGTATGAAAGTAGCAGTTATCTCATGTATTCACGGCAATATCGAAGCTTTGGACGCGGTATTATTAGATATAGACCAACATTTTGCTGAAAAAATCTTTTGTTTAGGGGATTTAGTCGGGTATGGTCCTTATCCTAATGAAGTAGTGGAAAAAATTCGTTCTTTAAATATTCCTACTTGTGGTGGTTGTTGGGATGAAGACGTAGTTGAAGGATTGAATGCTTGCGATTGTAGTTATCCTTCTTTATTAGCAGAAAAACGTGGTCTTGTTGCTCATGAATGGACTAATAAACAGATAAAACCAGAAAACCGCGATTTTTTAGCTCAATTACCTTATATTCTTAAAGAAGACAACTTGGCTTTTGTTCACGGTAGTCCCCACAGCAACCACGAATATTTATTACCAGAAATCGATGCATTTGTAGCGTTAGAAAGAGTAATTTCATCAGGTGCGGATGTGCTTTTTTGTGGACATACTCACGCACCTTATTTCCGTAATTTAGATTCAGGTCAGTTAAAAATTCGAGTAGAAAGCAATAATTTATCTGAAGAAAAAAGCTTTACCGCAACTTTGAAAAAGATTATTAATGCAGGTTCGGTGGGAGAACCAAGACATGGGCGACCCAATGCAACTTATGTAATTTATGATACTGATAACCAAGAGGTGACATTGCGAGAAGTTACTTATGATTATCAAAAAACCTGTACAGCAATTATTGAGAAAGGCTTACCCGAAATTTTTGCTTGGCGTTTGGCACGGGGAATAGAATTTGCAGAACGTGCAGATGACCCGACTCATGTTTGTACTAGGTGATAAGATCTGTTACTAACTCTTAACTCCTCAATCTTTAAATCCATTCGCGACTCATGAGCATACCATAGGTATTGCGTGTCCGTAAGACAAATCTAAAATCCAAAATTATTTATGAAGTGGGCAATTTTTAAGCGGTATTGAAGGTAATTTGGCGGCTTATGATGCGGTGATGGCGGATATTAAACGTCAAAGTCGTTATATCGAAGCTGTATATATTCTGGGTGATGCGATCGGACCAACCCCGGAATCTGAGAAATTGGTGGAACGTTTGCGTCAGCCACAATCTGGGTTAACACCGCTCGTTTGCAAAGGATGGTGGGAGGAGCAATGTTTAATATTGCATGGTTTGTCTGCGACTTCAGAACCTACCGATTTATTGCAAAAATATGGTGGCGAAGCAGTAAAATTACTATGGAATAATGTTTCACGTAATACTGTAGAATGGATACAAAATCTTGATTTTGGTTTTTTTGAGTTAGATTCTTTATTGATTCACGGGACAACAGTATCCGTAGATGAAGCATTGACTCCAGAAACTTCTCCTATCATAATTCTAGACCGAGTAGCGCGGATGCAAGCAAATAATTTATTCTGCGGTCGTTCTAGTTTAACTTTTCAATATCATTTAGAAGCCGGTTCGATTGATACTGGAATAACTACCCTTGATAGTCAAATACCAAACCAAACCATTAATGTGACTCCGCGTATGGTGGTAGGTGTAGGAAATGTGGGTAGAAATCCGGGGGAGGCAAGTTACACTCTCTATAATCCTAATAACAATCAAGTAGAATTCAAGACTGTCTGCTACGGCGTAAGCAAGGGTTTTGGAGTAAAAAAAACAACTGCTGCTTCTAACTAATCACCTTTCCCCAAATAACAATGACAATCAGGCTTTTCAATTAAGGACTCCATCAAGTTATTGAGTGCGACTGCGGCTAATATACCGCCGCCGATAGTGCCAATGGTGGTAATATGTTCTACACCAGAAGCCATTAATTGACGTTTCGCAGATGGAGCATGACTAAAGCCGATGGGCATTCCAACAATTAACGATGGCTGTAGCTGCTGTTGTTCGATCAGTTTTAATGCAGATATTAACACTGATGGCGCATAACCGATAACTAAAATACAGCCAGGAGTTAGTTTTTGTAAACCTTTGTGCCATTCTGGATGTTGCCAAAATTTGTTTTCAGCTTCCGAAGCACTGTAAATATGGGGGTCATCCATCAAAGTTTTGACTTTTATACCTAAATGTGTAATTCAGGTATGGTCGAGGGTTGCGAAAACGGGGGAAACATCTACGACTATCTCACAGTTATTTTTAAGAGCATTCCTAGCTTCGGCGATCGCACTTTGACTCAAGCGAATAAAGTCCACTAAACTGACATCACCAGAAGCTAATACCAGTTTGCCAAGTAAATCTCTTTCAATTTCATTTTTATTTGATAAATCTGGTAACAATTGCTGCAATGATTCGCTGAAGTCTTCCGGATGAGCATCACAAGCTGCGTCTAAACCGTGCCACAATTGTTCTAATTTTTTAGTCCCTAAGTTAGATTCTATTTCTAGATGTCGCAGTTGTGCGATCGCTTCTGCTTGAATATCTTGACAATGCCGATCTCGACCTAATAAACCTTCTAAAGCTGATGCTGTTCTTCGCAATCGTGATAATTGTTCGATCACAGATTGATATTGCTGCTGTAGTTGAGGAGTTAAGGAATCGCAATTACCGGGATCGGGATGAGTTGCTAATAATTTCTGAATATGGTCTAGTTGAAAACCCTGGGATTTAAGTGCAACTATTCGCCGCATTTGATTTCCTAGTATGATCGTTCAAAAGAACTGATTTGAGAAAATTAATATCAGAACACCCAGATGCTGTAGCAGCAATTATTTGCAACGACTATTTATAAAGCTTTGGTTTTTCTTGTAGTGGCTTCTCCCTGTGCATTAATGGCTGCAATTATGCCAGCATTGTTATCTGGTATTGCGAATGGAGCGCGAAGTGGTATTTTATTTAAAGGTGGAGCAGTTTTGGAATTGATTGGTAAAGTAAACGCGATCGCCTTTGATAAAACTGGAACTCTCACCACTGGAGAACTCCAAGTTCTAGAAATTATCCCCGCTAATAGGGAAGATATAAATAAAATTCTCTGTGTTGCTGCTGCTGTGGAAGCTTATTCAGAACATCCCATTGGTAAAGCAATTGTCCAAGCTGCTAGGGATAAAAATATCACGTTAGCACCTGTTAATAACGCAGTTTCTCATACAGGTTTTGGTATTAGCGGTCAAATTGAGGAGACATATATACAAGTTGGGAATGCTAAATTTATTCAATCGGATTCGCAGTTACCAGTGGATTTAGTTGCAATTAGCGAAAATCTAGAAAGCATAGGAAAAACAATAGTTTGGGTTGCGAGTAACGAAAAAATATTCGGAATTATTGCCGTTGCAGATACAATACGTTCTGAAGCTGCAAAAACAATCGGTCGCTTAAAAAAACTCGGTATTCAAAATATGATGATTTTGAGTGGCGATAAGCCTTCGGCATGGCTTCGCTAACGCCAACTTACCACTAACTATATTGCCCAGCAATTAGGTATTTCCGAAGTTTATGCCGAACTACTTCCCGAAGATAAAGTAACTGTAATTCGTCGTTTAAAAAGGCAATATCAAACGGTTGCAATGGTTGGTAATGGTATAAATGATGCTCCTGCTTTCGCTACATCATCCGTAGGAATAGCGATGGGAACTACAGGTAGCGATATAGCCTTAGAAACAGCAGATATTGTATTAATGGCAGACCGTTTAGAAAAATTAATGACTGCAATTGATCTTGGTCGTCGTGCTGTGAAGGTTATCAAGCAAAATATTGTCTTTGCTTTATGCAGTATTAGTTTGTTACTAATTGCCAATTTTGCAACTGGTATTAATCTTCCTTTAGGCGTAATCGGACACGAAGGTTCTACGGTATTGGTAACTTTGAGCGATTTACGGTTGTTGATAAGTTAAAATAATAACATAATGCTACCTATAATCCAGGATGCAATTGTTAAGATAAGTCGGCAAGCAAGTTCCTCGATGAATTTAATGGATACCGCCGTATCATCTCGCCAATTTCCACAGCTTCTCCATCCACCGTATAAACAAAACCGGAGGACATCGCCAACACAAGCCTTTCTTTCCTCGCCCATTCAAACCAAGTTTTCACATCGTCCGTAACAGAATTTTTCGGTTTTTCCCCATTTTTACAAGTAGCAATAAACAAACCCGTGGGATTATCGCACCATCCTTCATGAATCGCTTCTTTAACACGAGCAATTGCGTTATTCACATTCTCCCAATATTTTTTAATTACCCCCAAACAAGGGTCTGGATTAATTCGTAATCGCTTCAACTCAGCACAAACCTCTTTTATCTCCGGCTTCACAGGCTTTTCCGAAGTTGTAACGACTTTGACTTGCGGCTGGGGAAATTTATCAGCACCGGAGTCTGTGTTGTGATTCGAGTTAACTTCTTCTAATTTTTCATCGTAACGAGGTATCTGGGTTTCCTCTTCTGGCTCATCTTTTTTTTCTTCCTCAGCAGCAGTGTTGTTGTTTTCAGAAAACTTTAAGTAAGCTTTAGATGTTGACGGATTATTAGCACATTCACCTGAAATATCTGGCACATCTACATCAATTATTTCGCATCGATTAAACTCTATGGTTTCTGAAATATTTTGCAGATTTAATCTATATTCAGAAGCTGTGTCTTTAGGAAATCTATGTGATGGTTTATCTTCTACAAGTCCATCAAATATCAACTCCTTCATGTGCTTGCTGATTGTTTCTCGACAGTAGCCTAGGATATCAGCCAAATTCTCAAAAGTAATTCTGATCCAAGAGTTGCCGTAATAGTGCTTTCCATCAAGCCACGACAGTATTGCAGCCTTGCACTTCTGACGGCGGTTGAATGTGGCAAGAAACTCTTTGAGGATGTTGATTGGGGGATTAATTTCTCCCAATGTTGCGGAAGTAAAACTAGTCATTGTTTTCTCCTTCTTCCCTTAATAGCTTTAATGCTTCAAGCCTTGCGGCTTCGAGCCTCTGTTTCTCTTCAGGTGATACCTCGACCACAGCAGTTTTTAATTCGTCTTTCTGCTTTTGTTTGAATTGCTCTGTGAGTTCTTGTAAAGGCATCTCAGTACGGTAATCAGGTCTAAAACCACGGCGACGATGCAGAAAACGGAAGTGACGTTTATCTTGTGGAGGCAGTTTGTTCCATACTTCGGTATTCCAACCAGGAGGAATGTAGTCAGATTTTGAAGCTGGGATTAAATTTTGTATTTGGGATTGGAGTTGAGTAATTGCTTCTTGCAGCCGAGGTATTGAATTAAGTAGTGCTAACTGTTCTTGATTCAAAGTGTAAGGAGAATATCCCGTTTGTGACCAAATAAACACTCTTAATCCGGCTCTAGCAACCATTCGGTAATTATTAATTGCAACTTGTTTACCTTTATATTTTCTCGCGTCAATAGCGTAATATTCAAGGATTGCATGACAAAGTTCGTCTACTACGAATAAGCTATTTTGCTCGTTGTTCGTGATGAGCCTCCATTCTTCTCCAGCAAAGCTTTTGAGAGATTCTGGTAGCTCATTCATGATGGGGCTAGAATCACGAATACGATTAAGTAATTGAGTAATTGCCTGTTGGAGAGTGCCACAAAAATCTGCAAGTGCGGTTACGGTCATTCCGCTTACTCCATCATTTAAGCGCGTGCAGAACCCTAGCTCGTCTTTGACATGAAACTTTATTTTGCTCATAATTATAATTCCTTTTCCAGCGTTAAATAAAGCGGTACATCAACTGATGCAGCCAATAAACATTATTTGCTGCATTTATTTGTGTCTATGAAATTTGTTGATCGAGATTTGCGTGTAAACTCTTCTCAATTTGTAGAAATTTTAGAGACGTGAGATAAATAAAGCTTTGGAGCTTGCTTATGAGATAAAAATCTCTTTTAGAAGGCACAATCGGATTAGGAAACGCCAATCAAAGCTTATTATCAAAACTAAACTGACGGCTTGAATACTCATGCCGTTAACAAATTCTTGTATAACTGAGCTGGTTGGTTGAACTCACAGTACAAAAATATATTGCCACATGACAACTGAAAGTGCAAATATAAAATCAAAAAATATTAAAGAGGTAATTATGGTTCCAATAGAATGGGTTGTTATGCTTGGATGGAACGAAGAATGTGGAAGAAGTCTAAAAAGTATTAGGGGTAAGAAGTCTAGGCGCGAAATATCAGATATGCTCTCAGACGCAGGAGTTGAATGCTCCCAAGAATACATAAGAAAACTAGAGAATGGAGAAGCAGCGTCAGTCTCAACTAAAATTATTACGGCTATTGCCCAAATTCTTGATGTAGAGTTGATTGAGATAATGTCAGATTTACGTGTAGAAGTTTCTAAAAAACTTTGTACTCCTAGTTGATTTTTTGTACTTTGAGTTGTTATTATAGATATGTAAAACAAAAGACGACCGCCTTAGCCTGGAAAACTTATGCGATCGCCCTTTGAATCCTTACAGGAATCTATATTATGACGCATTTAAGCGATATTCCACAAGTGCTTAAAAGTGATTTGCACAAATTCCGTTCTCAAACCGCTACAGACTTGAAAACGAGTGATGAAAGCAGTATTAGGACAGTTGAGATATCATTTTACGACCATGAAATCCACGTTGACGGCAAATTAATCGCTAGCATTACTTATGATCATAGCGATTTTGTAACGCAACGCTGGGTAGTAGTAATAAATGACGTAGAAATTCACCGAGCAAACACTTGGATGAAGTGCTATGACTACATCATCTGGCATTACAAAAAAGGAACATTACCGAAACAACAGCAAGAAGTAGAGCCAGTTAATACTGATAACGAGCAGATGGCGCAGATTGCTACTGAATGCGAAAAATTTGGATTTGACTTGCACGATTCGGGTATTTACTACAACTCGGTGAAGCTAGGTGAAGTCGGTTGCACTGACGGTAAATGGTGGGTAGTCAGAGCATCATCTCAACATCAGCTGCAAGTGCCGTGTAATTCCATATCTGACGCAGTGTGGTCATTATGGATGGTAGAAGTTTTTACAATAGAAGCCACGCAAATTACATCTACCCCCGATAAAAAGAACGGGAATTGCGAAGAGTTATTAGATAAACCCTTCGACGAATTGATTAGCGAAGAATGGGAACGATTGAGAAAGTACGAACCGCTTCCTAAAAGTAAGGCTTTGTTCTCTGTACTAAAACAATAAAGAACAGGGAATCACATAAACGGTGAAACAATCGCCTCTGTGGGTTCTGTAGAAAAAGTTTCCATTTTTTGAAATCAACAATCAAGCTTTTGAAGAGTAATAAAAATGTTCAAAAAAGCAACAAAATCGAACTTAAAAATAAGGCTTGCCTTAAGCGGAGCATCCGGTTCTGGTAAAACATACTCAGCACTTTCAATCGCTTCTAATCTTGGCTCGCGCATTGCTTTAATTGACACGGAAAGAGGTAGTGCTTCTAAATACGCTGATTTATTCAACTTCGACACCTGCGAACTTACCAACCATCACCCAGCTAAATACATAGAAGCAATTCACCAAGCAGAAGAAGCGGGATATTCCATCATCATAATTGACTCCTTGACTCATGCGTGGTTTAGTGAACTAGAGTTAGCAGGTGGTAGATTCGACGGATGGGCAAAAGTCCGCCCCTTAGAGCGTAAATTAATTGATGCCATGATTGGGTCAAAATGTCACATCATAGCGACGATGCGAAGCAAAACCGAGTGGCTGATTGAAGAAAATCAAAAGAACGGTAAATCTTCTTATAGTCCTAAGAAGATAGGCACATCACCAATTCAAGCATCAGGAATAGAATTCGAGTTTGACGTAGCAGGAGAGCTAGACTACACCCACATTTTGACCATTAGTAAAAGTCGCTGTCCTGCTGTTACTGATAAAACTTTTCTCAATCCTGGTAAGGAGCTAGCACTTGAATTCAAATCTTGGTTAGCGACAGTTGAAGAATCACCACCACAGACAACACAACCAGTTCCAGACACTCAAGACTTGCGAGTAAAACAAATTCGTACCCTACTTGATTATCCAGTTGAATTAATTAAGGAGTGGCTGCAATCCAATGGTGTTGAGCGTCCAAGTCAGCTTGATAGCAATAAGGTTAATGAATTAGTCAAAACTATGTGTCTTGCTTGGGCTTCACCTCTGTCTGCTCATCCTAAGTACACTGCCGATTCCTATGATAAAAACGTAGTCAGAGCCGTGGTTAACGGTGAATCTGAAATTATAGCGATACAGAATTGGATGAATGCTGTCTGTGAATCCAACCGTAAAAAGAAAGAATTGAAGAAGAATTCAGAAGCCAGAATCCAGGAGTCAGAACAATTCGCAATTCATAATTTCTCCTCCGGAGACGCTAGGTGAATCTACGAGAGCCGCACACGTAATTTCTCCAAAAGTGAGAGGCTACGCCAACGTAGTTAATGCCCCATAAATTAATTTAGGGGCTTTGACCAACATTCCTCATAATCTTCATGAAACCCAATCAAACTCTTAATATTCCGCGTTGGTTAGCAAAATTTATCTTAAATGAAACAAAAAGCCAACCAAATAACCAACAGATATTTTTGGCAATATTAGAACCAATGTCACCTGAAGAATGGTGTAGAATTTGGATTCCCGTAATTCATCCAGATGTAGAAGCACCATACCCTGGAGAACGCAGTCCAACGGGTTATATGAAAGCTTCTATCATGACTTTATGTAAATTAACGGGTTACAGCGAGAGTACCATAGAAGGATGGTTTTATGGTAAATCTTATCATCATACGCTGGGAATATTATTACGCTGTTTACACATATTATTCAAGCTTCAAAGAACTATCAAAAATTAGAAGTCAGAAGTCAGGAGTCAGGAGTAAGCTTTGGGAATTAATTACCGTTTTACACCATCCCTAGTACCGCTGCGCGGAAGTAGAAAGTCAAAAGTCAAAACAGACCGCACATAAAGGTGAGCAAAAGTATTATGGGATATGTGTTTCAAAGGTTGGGAACGGGTGCGCCCTTTCCGCCGCACTGTACTAGTTGTAGACAGACGGAGGTATTGAAACCATCTATTCATATAGCAGTCGTAAAGAATTCATACTCAATTCTGACTCCTGACTCCTGTATTCTTTCTTGAGCAAAATGTCAGATAAGACTTGATAACTTCAATCCAAAAAATAGGATTGAGGTGATTCTTTTAGCATCTAAATTACCCGAAATTTACAGGGATATTCCTTCTAATAAAGTAGCTTACGTTTTAATAGTAAATATCATAAATGTAGCGCAACTGCAATTCAATTCAATGTGAATGTAAGTTGCACGTTACTAACAGTTGAAAAGCAATAGGGATAAACGTGCGTGAAAAATATTCAGCGACTTTATACCCAAAGTACATTAGCAACCCGGTGTAAAGTTAGCCTTCAAACAATCAAAAACTGGTGTATGTGGGCGGGACTTACACCGCCCAAGAAAGCAACCTATTTCAGTTGCGATGAGTTGGAAGCTTTAGCTGACTTTTATATCGCTTACAAATTTCTGCGGGTACAGCAAAATGCTTACATCGATTGTGTTCTAGGTATGGGGGGCTTAAAAAAATATATTGCTTCAGTACGCCGTATGAGTTTGCGTCAATTTGTTACGGAGTTCTTAACCAAAGATGAAAAAGCTCACTTTTTAGTACAGATTTTAGTTGATAAATTAGAAGAGGAAATTGAAGATGATGAATTTAACTTTGGTGGCACAGCAGCTTGAGATTCCATTAGAGCAACTCAAATCAATCTGCCAGGTATTGAAAATTGAAATTATCAAAAATGCAGTTACACCAAACGATAAACAAAAAATTCAAGAGTTTATTGGAGCGTGTAAGAATCAAGAAATAACCATAGAACAAGGACTATTAGAGCTACAACAGCTACAGCGAGAAGCCCAAACTCAACAAAAGGTTTTAGGTGAAAGATTTAATTTAGAGGAATTCTTTAAGCAACGTATCGGTAGTTCACCAAAAGAATTAAATCCTGGGAGCTATCATTACGACCTTTATCAGTTGTTGTTAAAATCCCAATCGATATCTCAGGTTGGTTACGCATTGTTTAGAGAGGCGTTTCTACGTCAAACCCAAGATTTGATAATGAATGGTACGGAACAATCATCCATAAATCAAAATCAAACAGTTGCTGGTTTTGATAAAGCTTTCGACACTATCGAAACTCAGTTCGAGCAAAATTTTTTGGGGACATCGGTGAATTGGGGGGAACAAGAACATCCGATGTTAGCAGCATCTCAAAAAACAGCCCTACCTTCAACACAGGAAACGAGTACATCAACATCCCCGTCGTCGAAGAAGTAATTGAAGCAGCCCCAGAGTTAGCAACCGCAACTGTACAAGCAATCGCGCCGACAATCAATAAAGCTGTAGTTAATGAGCGACAAATTATTACCGATTTTATGACCGAAGGAGGAAGCGTTGCTTTTTGTGTAGGAATCACAACAGCAAGTACTGTTGCAACAATTGCTGTTTCTATGACTTCACCTCCAAAACCAGTTTTTATGAAAATTATCGCTGCTGGAATCGGTGGGACTATTTTGGGAGGAATCTTCGCAGCACTTATCTTAAGGCATTATAGAAAGGAGGTTTTGAGCAACCATGCAAATTCAAGATCAACAACCGAATCATCAAAACAATCAACTTAGTAAAGATGATTTTGATGACGTTTGGGTGCCAAATCCTCACGGACAACTACCTCAAAGTGCTGCAACATCCGGACTAATCAATATTATTAAGTCAGGAAGTTTAGATTCTTTACTAACTAATCCCTGGTTGATGTCAATTTTTGTTGCAACAGTAATCTTGGTTGTTATTAGTGCGATCGCAACAGTTCTTTCAGGCCAACGTTCTACAGAAATTTCCCCATCCCAAGAAGCTTATTCCGAACTTTTGCAAAGTCTCAAAATTTAGATGCAGCTGATAGCAACTTCCGGGAATATTTGACTCGCAATGATTATAGCTCAGGCTTAGTAAGTAATCCTGGTTTATTACAAGCTGTGGTGTTGGAAGCGAGCGCAAGGTATAGCAACTTCGTTATTGCCAGCCAAAACAATCCCCAAAATCCGGCTTATAACCAACACGAGGAAGTAATTAATCAAGGTTCTGAAATTGAAGCATTAAAACGGATTAATCTTGGAGCATCCGGTAAAGAAGCAGAACTTAAATACGTTGACCCTAGTAGCGGCTCTTGGGTAACTATTCCAATAGATTCTGCGGAATTAGCAGCCAGCGGTTTAGTTAAACTCAATATTATCTCTAATAGCAGGAGGGAGACAACACAGCGGTTCAATTTAGTGACAATTGCTCAAAATACCCGGCTTCGTTTATCAGAAGTGAAAGCCGCTATGTTAGAAGCTTTGCGTGTCAAAGGGTTAAGTCCGGTTGCATCCGAGCTTGAGAAGACTGATTGGTTTGGAAATAAAGCAAGCCCTACTGATGGACAAATATCTGATTACCAGCCCTACCAAAGTGAACCGACTCCTGCAAACCCAATTCAAGAGAAGAATACAGGAGTCAGAACACGGGATTCAGAATAAATAAGCCGAGGCATTTGATACTAGTAAGTTGATTCGGTGAGCAAACTATATTCTGATTCCTGACTCCTGGATTCTGAATTCTTTTATTGAAACATAGGCGGTAAAAATGCCCAGTAAATTAATATTTACGCCCATTCCTTTATTTTTAGGAGGCTGGATGTTTGCTAGCAGTTTTAGCAGTAACACAATTCAACAATCAGCAACACCATATTCTACTCAGCAGCAAGTTGTAGAACTGGAAATGCCAGAACCAGCAAAATCTTTTCTACGATTTGGTGGTGCTGTCATTGCAGTATTGGGGACATCAAGTTTAGTGTTTTGGGAGTTAGCTGATAAAAAGCAGAGTACCAAACAGAGACTTTTATTAGCTGCGGGTCAAAACCTTGTCCCGAATGCAGTTGTACATCATAATTCCCAAGGAATTTCACCAGTGCAAAATCATCAAGAGCCACAGGTGATTACCAAAATTCAACAGCAGAGTGTTTCTGCAAAAGCTAAAAAATTCCCACTACAGGAAGTTCCAAATTTCTACCAAACAAGTGATATTGGTGCTTCAATATCTAATGATTATAATGCTGCAAATGGATTGAACCCGCATAGTAGCTCAGAAGAAAAATATGCCGAAGTTAAATCTTTAATTTACGAAAACACGGTTGGTATCGTTGGTAAGGAAAAAGGCAGTGGTAAAACCTCAAAACTAGGTTATTTAATTGCCGAACATATTAAACTTGGTCATTTGGTTTGGATGGTTAATCCTTTTGCCAAAGGTCAACAGTGGAAAGGAATCAAGGTTTTTGGACGCGGTTACAACTTTGTCGAAGCTACTAATGCTATACGAGAATTTACTCGCATTGCGTTTTGGAGAATCGCTTTATCTGGCGATGAGACGAAGGAGTACGAACCATTTGAAGATTATCACCTGCATCTATCGCTTGACGAAATGTCCAATTATTCCAGCGAAATTGATGTGATTGACTCTACTGTGATGCCTAAATTCTGGGAAGCAGTAGTGCAATTTTTGCGGCAGGCTAATATGTCCGTTTCCTTTGCCAGTCATGGCGATACTCAGGCTATGTTGGGTGGCGCAAAAGCCCTTAGTGGGAAATCACAAACAATCAAAGATGCCATAGTGTGGCTTTACGCTCAAGCTGTTACTGACACTAACGTAGAGGGCAATAAACGATGTGCTGGTTGGGCTTATTTGATTCGCCCAGATGGGGGAGAAAGAGAAAGAACAAGAATTTATATTCCGACTTGGATGCAAGGCGCACCCGCAACTCGACTTGACGGAAAAGATAAATACAACTACGTCCAACTAGTTCAAAAATACTGTCCCCAATACTTATATCTTCCGGTGAGTGCGAAAAAACCTTTGGGAGAAGAAGGTTCATCTATACCAACGGATACCGAACAGTTTCGTCAAAAACTAATTGAGCAAGAAGATATATGGGGTTCCGATGGAGATAAAACATGAACCGTTAAGGAGAGAGCTAATGATTCATGTCCGATACATTAATTCATTAAATTAGGAGATAAAAATGACTAGAAAACAAGTGTATCGAAGAGATTTACCACAATTGGCTTCAAGCCATCAATTAGATACCAACGTGGTAGATACAAATTATGAAGAATTTGATGACGGCTATGACGACCGATATTCTCGTAACAATCAGTGGCATAATCGCGCCTATAATGCCGGACGCTACGCCAGGGGTGCTTACAATTGGGGTCAAAAATGCAGCCGTGGCGTAACCCCAGCAATGGAAAATGGAGCAGGTGCTGCGATTGGTACTTTGGGTACAGTAGCCAATCATACCAACCCTTTTAAACCTTGGCGTTCATTTGCCTTTTGGAGCATGAGTATCGGTACTTTGGTTGTTGGCTCCTGGATTACTCAATTCTTTTTAGGTGGATTGATTGCAACTCGTAATCCTCGACAATTACCGCAAAATACATCAACAGCAGTCCGATTCGGTCATGGCGTTGTTAATCAGTTATGTCGTTTACAACGTCTACAACGTATCTCTGACAATTATTTCACGTTGTTGTCACTCTCCACAACGTTGTGAGCTAACTCGTCTTCCCGGCAATTCTACAAGACCGCCTTACGGCTTTTAACAA